>CAZAOL010000205.1:0-1011 GCA_964486785.1 uncultured Oscillospiraceae bacterium | reverse complement strand
CGATCCGGCGGTAGCGGCGGGTCTTGCGGTGGAGGGGAATCAGCGTGTCGCTGATAACATTGCGTCCGCTCAGGCGGCAGATGGCATCGTGAAATTCATCGTCCACCTGACGAAGCCGATCCGCATCGTGCTTGTTGAAGTAAAAATCCTGCAAATCGGTGATGTGCGTAAGCTCCTTCACCGCTTCGGGAGTGATGTGCCGCGCGGCATAAAAGGCTGCCAGCCCCTCAATCCGCTCCCGGATGTTCATAATATCCAAAAGATCTTCCTCGGTGATGCCTAAGACCAGTGAGCCCTTGCCGGTATCGGCAATCAGCCGCTCCTGCTCCAAACGGCGCAGCGCGTCCCGGATGGGGGTGCGGCTGACACCCAATTGCTCCACCAGCTTCAGCTCGGTGAGGATTTCGCCTTTAGGATAGATGCCCTGAATAATATCGTTTTCCAGTTTATCAAAGACCTGATCTGCCAAAAACGTGCTTTTAAATCCGCTCATTTTCGTTCTCCTTATCGTTGGAAGCGACCGGGGGCCAGTTCCTGCAGCTTTTCTTCGATTTCCTTATCGGTCATAACGGTTTGCCGCTCGTTTTCATATTGCAGATCCACCCATTCCTTTAACTGCACCACCAGCGGATCGCGTTTGTCCAGCTTTTGATCGTCCGGCAGGTTGTAGGTTTGGTTGATCCAGTAGGCGATGCCGGCAAGACCGGAGGTCTTACTGATTTGCACCGTGGCGGGCTTGTTAAGGATTTTCTTAGTGTCGAAGATGGTGTAGATCTCCTCGTCCTTCATCAGACCGTCGGCGTGGATGCCGGCACGGGTGACATTGAAGGCAGAGCCTACATAGGGGGTCATAGGCGGGATCTGATAGCCGATATCCTTCTTAAAGAAGTCGGCGATCTCGGTGATTACCGTGGTGTCCATGCCATCCAAAGAGCCGCGCAGGGAGGCATATTCAAAGACCATGGCCTCCAGCGGGACATTGCCGGTACGCTCGCCGATGCCAAGCAGGGA
>CAZAOL010000204.1:0-1048 GCA_964486785.1 uncultured Oscillospiraceae bacterium | reverse complement strand
GCGCCGCAATCAAGCCCGGTAACCTTATCATCAAGATCCGCCTTGGCCGTCAGCATCAGGATCGGCGTTTTGATACCTTTGTTTCGTGCATTTTTTGCAATATCAAAACCGTTCATACCGGGAAGCATAACATCCAGAATGATGATGTCATATATGTCGCTCTCAATGGCGGCCAAGCCGTCAAGTCCGTTTGCGTAATGGTCTACCTCATATTTTTCAAGACGCAGGATCTGGCAAAGTGCCTGCGCCATTCTTTTTTCGTCTTCTACAAGTAACAGTCTCATATGCAGACACCTCCAAGCTATACGCTTATTATATCATAAAACATTGAAAAATGATTGAATAAATTTAAAAGCGTCTTCGCCGATGTGAGGTTATGGCTTACGCCAAGGTGAAGTTAAGTGCGCATAACAGGTGAAAGCGGTGCGGGCAGAAATGGATTGAGGAACTCGTTTTCCCCCATTTTCTCACTCATGCTGCCCAAGCAGTCCTGTAAAAACACTCGAACATAGGTTATGAGAGATTCCCGAGGCCTATATGGTTATCGATTACGCAATGTATGAGGCATCAATTAAGCAGCACCATTCCGGTTAGGGATGGTGCTGCGGTCATCAGAGAGTTATTGAATCTGGGTGATTACCAAATGTGCGGAAACAGGCTGAGTCCCCCCTGCCAGCGGGGTGATGGTCAATGCGGCAGCATTTCCAGCGGGGTTTCTCACAGTCAAAATAGAGTTGATGACTGTTGTTTCCACAATTGCCATTCCGACAATTTGGGACGTTCCTGTTGCGCGGCCAACCACCGTATATGCCAAATCTTCGCCGTTCAAGGTAAGAATTAGCTGGCCGGCTTCCGTCACGCTGACCTGGAACAGCACCTGATAGGTGCCGATCTCTGCCAGATTAAAGGAACTGGGCCCAGATCGGGCGATGCCGGATCCGCTGTTGGGTCCATCCTGCGGAAAGCTGACATCCGTGCCAGGCGCAACGGTTGCAGAGTTGTCAGGCGGCATTAACGCATAGAAGTCTGCATAGTTCAGCACCCCACC
>CAZAOL010000203.1:0-1234 GCA_964486785.1 uncultured Oscillospiraceae bacterium | reverse complement strand
AGCATTGGTATGGTATACTAAATTTAAGCGATAATGAGCGATTATGAACGGAGGGGAATGGAATGAAGTACTGGGAAAGAGAGAAAGCGATACTGGAGCTGCTGAAAGAAAAGGGCGCAGTGGCGATGACAGATATTTGTGCCCACACCGGAGCGTCCGTTGCCACTATCCGGCGGGATTTTGATGAGATTCAGAGAAAGGGTCTTGCCGTTAGAACCCACGGCGGACTCCGTCTGCCGGAAAAGCAGCGCAAGAACTATATGAACGGTACAGAAATCAAGGACGATATCGATAAAGAAAAGATGGTGATTGCCCGGGAAGCCGCTGCCCAGGTGAAAGCCGGAGAATCTATTTTCATTGGGGCGGGGAAAACCTGCAATATGCTGGCGGCGATGCTCCGGGATGTGGAGCGGCTGACGGTGGTAACTACCTCCGTTACCGCCGTGCTTGAGCTGGCGGAATGTCCCAATGTGTCGGTGACACTTTTGGGCGGTGATATTCATACGGGAAAGCATTATATCGAGACCTTGAGCCCTGACCTGAGTCAGGCACTGCGGGCGTATTTTTTTGACAAGGTTTTTTTGACCGCCGAGGGCATGGATCTGGAGCGCGGTTACACGGTGCAGGATAAGAACCGCACCGCTCTGTACACCATTCTTGCCCGAATGACCCGCAGAATGTATATGCTTTTGGACAGCGCGAAGTTTGACCGAAAAGCCTTCGCCACGGTCTATCCCCCTGACAAGACCTGTCGCGTTATCAGCACGAAAAATATGCCGGCAAAGTTTGCCGAGTATTACTCCCAGAAGGGAATCAATCACACCCTCCTCCCAATAGAATGAGCGATAATGAGCGATAAATCGTCAAATGTCCCGGAGCGGCACTCCGTCGGGCATTTGGCGATTTTGTCTTTTTGCACAAACTGCACAATTTAAAGATGATTGCGTTGTGTGTACTGCCAAAAAATCAGGAAAAGAAAAGTCTTTGTATTGACATTGCCACATTTATGAAGGATAATATACAAGCATAAAAGCAACAGAATGTAATGAGCGATTTTGAGCGATTCAAAAACGGAGAATGATTATGGAAAACAAAGGAATGGTCGAACTCTATCAGCCCAGACACACCCTGATTGGCCGAAACGGAATTGTTAAGATTCCCTACTTCCTGCGCCGGCTGAATGCCGGGCGAATTCTGGTGGTTACAGACAAGGGCTTGATTAAGACCGGAATCG
>CAZAOL010000202.1:0-1262 GCA_964486785.1 uncultured Oscillospiraceae bacterium | reverse complement strand
ACACTGAATTTGATACGCAGGCGTTGTCTGCGCAAATGACCGCACATCAAATAAAGCATTGTATATCCATCCCGCCGAAGAGCCACCCAACAGGGTGGCTTCAGTCTGTCAAAAAACCTCTGGCGCGGGAGCACCTTTGCTTCCCCCGGGGGGAAGCTGTCAAAAATGACAGGAACGGGCATTTTTGACTGAAGGGGAATGCGGACAAAGAAGTTATGATTTTACATAGTTTTAGACCTTTTAAGAACCTTCAGATTTCGCCATTCCCCTTCCGACCCGGCTGCGCCGGGCCACCTTCCCCCCGGGGGAAGGGGATGGGGTTTCGTTGCAATGTACTTTTTTGATAAGCTTGAGCGGCGTACCGCGCGAAGGCGGTACGCCGCTGAGTTTATGCTGTTACAAAGGTTTATGCGGGATAGTAATCGTACATGCCGTTGCTGTTGTAGCCCTTAACGGTGATTACAGCATTGGCAAGCTCTTCCGCATCCCAGCCCTCGAAGGTGAAGCTGGTTTCGGTGGTGCCGTACATAACCACGCCATCCACGCAGATCCAATACTTGGAGGAATCCTCCACAGCGTTCCAGGAAACGGTTACGCCATTGTCATCGGTGGTACGGGTGACAACCAGACCGTCGTCGGAGGTGGTCTTAACCTCGATAGCAAAGGTCTCGGTGTAGATCTTGCCGTCCACAACGAAGGCCAGCTTCGCGTAGTAGGTGGAATCGGGCTTCAGACCGGACACGGTGTAGCTGGTTTCGGTGGTGCCATCGTATACCGGCAGGTTGCCTGCGTCAGTACCGAAGTAGATCCAGGTCTTGGTGCTGCCCTCAGCCGCCCAATTCAGGGTGATGGAATCGGCAGTGTTGGTGTGGGAGAAGGCGTAGGTGAAGGCGGAGGTGGTAGCCTCCACGGTATCCGCGCCGCTCAAAGGCAGCAGAGTGCCGTCTTCCAGCAGAGCGGTGACTGCCAAGGTGTAGGTAGTCTTAGCCTTACGGCCGGTGACGGTGACGGAGGTGTCGGTGGTGCTGGTGTAAGCCACACCGTTGACGAACACCCAATACTTCACCACATTGTTGGCTTCCGTCCACTCCGCAGAGATGGTGTTCATGTCAACGTTGGTGACAGTCAGACCCTCGATCTTCTCGGGGTTGGGCAGCTCCTCGGACAGGATGTCGTCGATGCTTTCGCTGCCGACCTGATTGCCATTGTCCCAAGTCATGTAGTAGCAAATACCATCGTACCAGCCCTCGGTAATGTCAGGA
>CAZAOL010000201.1:0-1358 GCA_964486785.1 uncultured Oscillospiraceae bacterium | reverse complement strand
GTAGACTATACGAAAGAGAGGGGTTCAGCCCCTCTCTTTTTGCGGAAAGAGGCGATTATTTTGAAAGTCACTCAGCTAGTAGAGTCCTTCGCCAAGCCCATCGTAGAGCAGCACGGCTGCAGCCTTTGGGACGTGGAATACGTCCGGGAAGGCTCAGAGCGTTTCCTGCGGCTGTATATCGACAAGGACGGCGGCGTGGACATCACGGACTGCGAAGCCATCTCCCGGGCAGTCGATCCGGTTTTGGATCAGCACGACCCCATTTCCGAAAGCTACCATTTCGAGGTCTGCTCCGCGGGTCTGGAGCGAGCGTTGAAGCGTCCGTCGGATTTTGAGCGGTTTATGGGCAGTCCCGTTATGGTCAAGCTATACCGCCCCGTGGACGGAATGAAGGAATTCCCCGGAATCCTTCGGGGCTACGAGGAAGGCAGGGTCACCCTCGAAGCCGGTAAGCAGACCCTCACATTTGAAAAATCTCAGGTTGCTCTGGTGCGCCTGAGAGTAGAATTCTGACAGGAGGAAAGGAATAATCATGGCAAGAAATACCAGAGCCAAGAAGACCCCCGAAGCCCCCAAGGTGGATATCGGCAAGGAAATCTTCGCTTCCCTTCGGGATTTGGAGAAGCTCAAGGGCATCCCCGTGGATTACATGGTGGAGCGGCTGAAGCAGGCACTGACCAATGCTTACCGGAAGGACCGTGAGGACCACCGGGATGTTCCCGCCGAGAATGTGGTGGTGGAGCTGAGCGAGCAGGGGCTTTCCATGTATCAGATCAAGACCGTGGTGGAGGAGCTGGAGGATACCGCTTTGGAGATCCACATCGACACCGCCCGAAACATCAACCCCGACATTCAGGTGGGCGACACCGTTACTTTGCCTGTGGACATCTCCAAGTTCGGCCGCATCGCCGCCCAGACCGCCAAGCAGGTGGTCATTCAGGGCATCCGCGAGGCGGAGCGGGGCATGGTCTACGAAAGCTATTCCAACAAGGCGCAGGAGCTGCTCACCGGCACGGTGCTTCGCATCGACCCCAGCGGCGACATGATCGTCACCGTAGGCAGCGGCACGGAGAAGCACAATGCCATCCTTCGTACCAGCGAGCAGATTCCCGGCGAAAACCACCGGGAGGGCGACAAGATCCGGGTCTATGTTTTGGAGGCCCGCCAATCCGCCCGCAGCACCAATGTTTATGTATCCCGCACCCATCCCAATCTGGTGCGCCGGCTGTTTGAGCTGGAAACTCCCGAGATCGCGGACGGTCAGGTGGAGATCCGCAACATCGCCCGTGAGGCAGGCTCCCGTTCCAAGATGGCAGTCCGCGCCACCATGGAGGGCATCGACCCCGTGGGTGCGTGTG
>CAZAOL010000200.1:0-1374 GCA_964486785.1 uncultured Oscillospiraceae bacterium | reverse complement strand
AATGCCCGTTCCGGTCATTTCTGACAGCTTCCCCCCGGGGGAAGCCAAGGGCGCTGCCGCGCCAGAGGTTTTTTGACAGGCACACACGCCGGGAAGCGTTGGCTTCCCGGCGTTGCTATTTACTTAAGTCCCAGCTCTTCCGCGCCGACTATCTTAATGTCGGAGTCCCGAAGTGCTTTGATAAATGCCTGCTCATCGGAAATACGCAGCACCATGTAGGCGTGACCGTCTTTATTGGTGAACAGGGAGTACATATACTCCACATCCACATGATTTTCTGCCAGCACAGTCAGCAGATCTGCCAGTCCGGCGGGCCGGTCGGGCACTTCCACCGCCCACACAGGCGTCATAGACAGCACATCTCCATGCTCCAGCAGTACGGCACTTGCCTTGTGGGCATCGTCCACGATCATACGGGCGACGCCATAATCGGCAGTCTCCGCGATGGAGATCGCCCGCAGGTCGATATGCTCCTTTGCCAGGAGCTGAGTGATCTGCGCGAGCTGACCGGCACGGTTTTCCAAAAATACGGAAATTTGATGGATGCTCATAGCCTTACCTCCTCAAATCTTACGCTTATCAATAACACGAACCGCCTTGCCTTCGGAGCGGGTGATGGTCTTGGGCGCAACCAGCTTGACCTTCGCCATGATGCCCAGCATCGCCTTCAGCGCGCCCACCAGCTCCTTTTCCAGCCGGGTGATCTCACCCAGCGAATCGGAGAACATCTCCGGAGTCATCTCCACCATGACCTCCATGGTATCGGAGTTATTCACCCGATCCACGATGATCTGATAGTTGGCGGGGTAGCCCTGCTGCAGCAGCACCGTTTCGATTTGGGACGGGAACACGTTCACGCCCCGGATAATCAGCATATCATCGCTGCGTCCCATGGGCTTGGACATCTTCACATGGGTACGTCCGCAGGAGCACTTCTTCCGGCTCAGCACACAAATGTCACGGGTGCGGTAGCGCAGCAGCGGGAACGCCTCCTTGGTGATGGCGGTGAATACCAGCTCGCCCTTGCTGCCCTCCGGCAGCACCTCTCCGGTATCCGGATCGATGATCTCGGCAATGAAATGATCCTCATTGATGTGCATACCGGTCTGCTCGGAGCACTCAAAGGACACACCCGGGCCGGAAGTCTCCGTCAGGCCGTAAATATCATACGCCTTGATCCCCAGCTTATTCTGAATATCCTGACGCATATCCTCAGACCATGCCTCCGCGCCGAAGATACCGGCCTTCAGCTTGATCTGGTCACGGATGCCCCGCTCGTAGATGCTTTCCGCCAGATACGCGGCATAGGAGGGGGTGCAGCACAAAATGGTAGACCCCAGGTCCGTCATGAACTGGAGCTGACGGTCGGTATTG
>CAZAOL010000199.1:0-1384 GCA_964486785.1 uncultured Oscillospiraceae bacterium | reverse complement strand
CTTGTTCAGCCGGTGATCTTTTTATTTCTTCGGGGCGTACAGGTATTCCAAAATAACGCGGTCTAAATCTGCTTCATCCAAATGGTACTCCATATAGCTTTCGCCCATTACGTTCTCACCGTCAATGGTGATAATCTCGCCCAAAGCGTAATCCCCGTAGCGGTCCAGCAGGGACGAAAGCGTGGAGGTGGTGCAATCCGTGACCATATAAGACGCCGCGTCCGAATAGGCTGTCAGCAAGAAAGAGGGGTCCTCCTCAATGCTCCTATGCAGTGCCGTCATAAAGCCCTGCATATACTTCTTCTGCCGATCCATACGGCTCAGATTCAATTGGTCATCCACGCCATAACGCAGCCGCACATAATTGACTGCCTGCTTTCCCATCAGGGTCACTCTGCCCATGGGAATCGAAGCATCCACCTGCGAAAAATCCTCTGTTACCTCCACAGTAACACCGCCCACCGCATCATTCATGACGGTGATGGCGTCCATATTGATGGTAATATAATGGTCGATTTGGACGCCATATAGCAAATTGGACACAGTCTGCACCAAATTCCGGCTGCTCATTTCCAGTCCGTTGCCGTAGGTATGCGCCAATGCAAGCTGTGCGTGCTGGGTGCCGCTGGGTTTTCCGCCCACGCCCAAAACCGTCATGTCCACCATGGAATCCCGGTTCAGGCTGATGATATCCACATCCTTGCTGACCTGATCAATAATCAGAAGACTGACCATATCCGCTTCCGCCGGGTTGTTGTAAGAGCCGCTGTCGGTCATTGGGCCGACGGTATCTACGCCGGTAAGCAGAATGGTTGTAATATTCAGCCGGGGGTAGTAGGAAACGCCGTCGCGCACAATGGTTTTGCTTACGGTTTCCTCAGTTGCGCCCGATTCCCTATGCAAAACAGTGGACTCCAGAATCCGAAGCCCACTGTATAGCAGTACAAGCACCAGAATCAGGATAGCAGCAAGGATTACGATCTTCCACCGTAATTTCTTATGCTCCATATATTACTCCTTAATGCTGGTAAACGAGTATTAGTTTTTCTTCTTGAGGCTACGGGTATAAACCACAGTCAGCACTGCAAGGGCAATCAGGCAAACCACGGCCACGCTTCCCCACAGCAGGAGCTGTTCGGAAGTCTGATCGCCGGTCTGTACGGGAGGTGTCACAGGGCTGTCGCCGGTGCCATCATCGCCGGTGCCGTCGTCGCCGGTGCCGTCATCGCCGGGAGTTTCGTCATCGACTTCCACGCAGAACGCCACGGGGCAGAAATCCTCGAACACGCAGGTCACGGTACCGTCGCCGTTGTTGACCGTGCTGACAACGGGATTCCACTCACCGTTCTTGTAGGTCATGACGTAAACATCCTCGTCCGCGTCC
>CAZAOL010000198.1:0-1390 GCA_964486785.1 uncultured Oscillospiraceae bacterium | reverse complement strand
GCGGGCCGTGGTACGGATATCGTATTGGGCGGCAACGCGGAATATATGGCGAAAAACGAGCTTCGCAAGCTGGACTATAGCGAGGAGCTTTTGGCGGAGGCGGACTCCTACGCGGAGACTGACGATCCGGAGATCCTGGCTGTCCGGGCGAAATATGAGGAGCTTTTGAAAAAGTATAAAGAGCAGATCGCTGACGAGGCGGAAAAGGTGCGTCAGGCGGGTGGTCTGGTGATCATCGGCACGGAGCGGCACGAGTCCCGCCGGATCGACAATCAGCTTCGGGGACGCTCCGGACGTCAGGGCGACCCCGGCGAGAGCCGGTTCTATCTCAGCTTGCAGGATGATCTGATGCGGCTGTTCGCTGCTGAGAGCGCGCTGAACCGTGTTATGACGATGATGGACGCGCTGGGCGTGGACGAGGATATGCCCATCGATGCCAAGCTGCTGAGCAACGCGGTGGAAAATGCTCAGAAAAACGTGGAAAGCCGGAATTTCCGCACCAGAAAGAGCGTGCTGGAATACGACGATGTGATGAATGTCCAGCGTGAGGTGATCTATGCCCAGCGTCAAAAGGTGCTGGACGGCGAAAACCTGCGGGACAATATGATGTCCATGCTGCGGCAGGTGGTGGAAACCTCCGTCACCACCGCCCTCAGCCGCTCCGGAAAGCTGGATGAGGAGAGCTTTGGGGAACTGATGAGCCAGTTCGAGGGAATCTATTTCCCCAAGGGCGCGTATCCTATGCCGGAAAATCCGGAAAAGCTGTCGGCGCAGCAGCTCGCCGATGAGCTGTGTGCCTTGGCGGAGAAGACCTATCAGGCCAAGGAGCAGACCTACACCCCGGAGATCATTCGGGAAGTGGAGCGTATGGTCATGCTTCGGGTGGTGGACGAATACTGGATGGAAAACATCGATGCCATGGACGATCTGAAGCAGGGCATCGGCTTGCGGGCTTACGGTCAGCATGATCCGGTAATTGCCTACAAGGAAGAAGGCTACGAAATGTTCGAGGCTATGGTCGCCGCCATCCGTGAGGAGACCGTGCGCCGGATGTTTACGGTTAAGATCCGTGCCAAGGAGGAGGTCAAGCGTCAGCGGGTCGCCAAGGAGACCGGCACCGGCGCTGCCACCAACAGCGTGGTAAAAAAACAGCCTGTCCGCAAGGAAAAGAAGGCAGGGCCCAATGATCCCTGCCCCTGCGGCAGCGGACTGAAGTATAAGAAGTGCTGCATGCAGAAGGATAAGGGTGTGTAAATGCCCTCTCCCGAGGGGACAATCTCATTAAGTTTAGGATGTCATTGCGAGCACCGAAGGTGCGTGGCAATCCGTAACGCTCTTTTAGAACGGATTCTCACGCCTGCTGACGCAGGCTCAGAATGACAAGGGCTTT
>CAZAOL010000197.1:0-1457 GCA_964486785.1 uncultured Oscillospiraceae bacterium | reverse complement strand
ATTGAACTACACCCGCAGAGCCGAACTGTTCAGCCCGATGATTTTAGCATAGTTTACCCAGATCGTCAAGCCCTTACACGAATTTTTTAGCCTAACCGCTCCAGCTTTTCCAAAACCCGGGTAAAATACTCCGGCAGGGGAGATACCGCCACCACCGGCCGGCCGTCCCGGGGATGGGTGAAGCACAACATTCCGGCGTGGAGCACCTGAGAGGTCTGACCCAGCTCCGGCTTCTTGTGTCCGTAGACCGTATCCCCCAGAATGGGATGTCCGATGTGGGCCATATGCACCCGGATCTGGTGGGTTCGTCCGGTTTCCAGCCGGCAGCGGATATGGGTATAGCCCCGATACCGCCGCACCACCTCCCAATGGGTGACGGCGTGCTTGGAATTGCGCGCTGTTACGGTCATGCGCTTACGGTCGCTGGGATGCCGCCCGATTGGCGCGTCCACCGTGCCGCTGTCCTCCCGGAAGCCGCCGCAGACCACCGCCTCATAGGTTCGTGCCATGGTGTGATCTTTTAGCTGGCTTGCCAAAAAATTATGGGCAAAATCATTTTTCGCCACCGCCAACAGCCCGGAGGTATCCTTATCGATCCGGTGGACGATACCGGGGCGCAGCTCCCCGTTGATGCCGGAAAGCTGGTCGCCCAAGGCGTGCAGCAGGCCGTTGACCAGCGTATCATCCTGATGTCCCGCCGCCGGATGCACCACCAGCCCCTTGGGCTTGTCCACCACCAGCAGGTCTTCATCCTCGTACACGATCTGCAAGGGCATTTGGGTAGGCTGTATCTCCACAGCCTTCGGCTCAGGGAGGGTATATTCCACCGTGTCCCCCACCGCCAGCTTGTCGTTTTTCTTTCCGGGCTGTCCGTTGCGGGTGACGCAGCCCTCCTCGATCAGCCTTTGGGCAGCACTGCGGCTCAGTCCCTGAGCGCACCGTGCCAAAAAAGCATCCAGCCGCTCGCCTGCCGTATCCGCATAGAGGATCATTTCTTCTCATCCTTCCAAAATGCCTTGTTAAAAAATATCAGACTCACCATCAGCGCGATACAGCCGCAGGTGATGAAGCAATCCGCCACATTGAACACAGGAAAGGAGATAAACTCCACCTCGATCATATCCACCACGTAGCCCAGCCGCACCCGGTCGATCATATTGCCCAGACCTCCGGCGTAGATTGCCGTGACGCACCAACGCTCGAACTTGGAAAAGGGCAGTGGCTTTTTGAAATATTCCACCGCCAGTGCCACAGTCAGCACCGCAAACACCGCCACAAACAGCCACCGCATCCCCTGCATGGAGGAAAACGCCGCGCCGAAATTGCGGACATTGGTCAGGTGGAACAGACCGGGGATAACATCCACCTGAGTATACAGAGGGATCTGCTGTACCACCAGCAGCTTGGTGATCTGATCCGCCGCCACGATCGCCGCTCCGAACAGAATATAAAACAGT
>CAZAOL010000196.1:0-1472 GCA_964486785.1 uncultured Oscillospiraceae bacterium | reverse complement strand
GTAAGGTCGTTGCTATGCCCACCAAGGCGGATATCGACTTCGACATCGCTGTGCATCTGATTGTCGAGTTGTACTCCAAGTAATCGACCCCATCCGTTCGTTCATTCAAAGGTGGGGCGTTTGCCCCACACCATAAAGGAGGGTTATGATTCATGGTTGAAATTGAAAAGCCTCGCATTACTTGTGTCGATACGCCCGAGAATGCTTCCTACGGCAAGTTCGTAGTTGAGCCCCTGGAGCGTGGCTACGGCAGAACTCTGGGCAATTCTCTGCGCCGGATCCTGCTGAGCAGTCTGCCCGGCTATGCTGCCACTTCTGTGAAGATTGCCGGCGTCCAGCACGAGTTCTCCACCATCCCCGGCGTTACCGAGGATGTGACCGAAATCGTTCTGAATGTCAAGCGCATGATTATGAAGCTGCATAGCACCGGCGTCAAGACTGTGTATATTGACGTGGTCGGTCCCTGTGAGGTCACCGCTGGCGACATCAAGGCGGATGGCGAGGTTGAAATCCTGAACCCCGAGCTGCATATTTGCACTCTGGGCGTCGATGCCACTTTCAATATGGAAATCACTCTGTCTCAGGGTCGTGGCTATGTTCCCGCAGATCGGAACAAGACTCCGCAGACCGTAATCGGTGTGATTCCCATTGACTCCATCTATACACCTGTGAACAAGGTGAACTATACGGTGGAGCCCTGCCGTGTCGGTGACAAGACCGATTTCGACAAGCTGACCCTTGAGGTCTGGACCAATTCCACGATTTCCGCCAAGGACGCGGTTTCTTTGGGCGCGAAGATTCTCAGTGACCACCTGACGGTGTTCACCGGCCTGTCTGATACTGTCAGCACCGGTTCTACCGTGGTGGAGAAGGTCTCGGACCGTCCTGATGCTAAGCTGGCTATGACAATCGATGAGCTGGATTTGTCCGTCCGTAGCTTCAACTGTCTGAAGCGCGCCAATATCAACACCGTCGCTGATCTGATTAGTCGGACCGGCGAGGATATGATGAAGGTTCGCAATATGGGCAAGAAGTCCTTGGACGAGGTACAAAAGAAGCTGGAGATGATGGGTCTGTCCCTGGCCAGCGAAGATTCCGGCAGCAACAACTAATTTTCGTGTTAACCTTTAACAAAGGAGGAAACGTTCATGTTTGGCACTCGTAAGCTGGGTAAGACCAGTGATCAGAGAAGAGCGCTCCTGCGTCAGCAGGTCACCGATCTGCTGCGCTACGGCAAGATCGAGACCACCTTCTACCGCGCTAAGGAAGTGCAGCCCATGTGTGAGAAGATGATTACGCTGGGCAAGAAGGGCAATCTGGCCGCATATCGTAAGGCTATGGCTTACATCACCGATGAGAATGTCTGCCACAAGCTGTTTAAGGAGATCGCTCCCGGTTATGCTGAGCGCAACGGTGGCTACACCAGAGTGACCCGTACCGGTCCTCGCCGCGGTGACGCCGCTGAGATGGCG
>CAZAOL010000195.1:0-1551 GCA_964486785.1 uncultured Oscillospiraceae bacterium | reverse complement strand
CTTCCATTGATAAAGAATATGTAGCCGGCACCTACGGGCGTTTCCCTGTGGAACTGGTCTCCGGCAGCGGCAGCATCCTTACCGCCGCCGACGGCAAGCAATATATTGATATGGGCTCCGGCATCGGCGTGACCTGCTTTGGCATCGCCGACCCCCAATGGACGGCGGCGGTGACCGGGCAGCTTGGACTTTTGCAGCACACCTCCAACCTGTATTATACCGAGCCTTGCGCTCTGCTTGCCCAAGCCCTGTGCGAAAAGACGGGCATGAAGAAGGTATTCTTCTCCAATTCCGGCGCGGAGGCAAACGAGTGCGCCATCAAGGTGGCGCGGAAGTATTCCGCGGAGAAAAAGGGCGAGGATTATTATACTATCCTCACCTTGGTCAACAGCTTCCACGGGCGCACCCTGACCACCCTTTCCGCCACGGGACAGGAGCATTTTCACAAGCTGTTTAATCCCCTGACCCCCGGCTTTGTCCACGTCCCCGCCAACGACTGCGCCGCCCTGACGGAAGCGGTGGCAAACGGTAAAATCGCCGGCATCATGCTGGAAGCCGTACAGGGCGAGGGCGGCGTACTGCCCCTGACGGCGGAGTTTGTCAAAACCGCCTACCGTCTTGCTCAGGAGCATGACATTCCCCTGATCATGGACGAAGTGCAGACCGGCAACGGACGTACCGGCAAGCTCTACGGCTATATGCATTTCGATATCACCCCGGACATCGTGTCCACCGCCAAGGGCTTGGGCGGCGGCCTGCCCATCGGCGCGACGCTGCTGGGCGAGAAGGTGCAAAACGTCCTCGGAGCGGGCGACCACGGCTCTACCTACGGGGGAAATCCCGTCTGCTGCGCCGGCGCGCTCAGCGTGGTGCGGCGGCTGGACGATACCCTGATGAAGCAGGTTCAGGAAAAAAGCAAGTATATCTTCTCCCAGCTTGACCGCGCGGAGGGCGTGGTAAGCGTTGCCGGCATGGGACTGATGATTGGCATCGAAACCGTCCGTCCCGCCCGGGATGTGGTGATGGCGTGTATGGAAAAAGGCGTGCTGTGCCTGACCGCCAAGACCAAGGTGCGGCTTCTGCCCGCCCTGAACATCCCCATGGACACCCTCACCCAAGCCATCTCCATTCTCAAAGAAGCCTGCAAATAATCCCACCGCACCCTCGCCCCCCGCATTTATGAGGGGGGTGACCGAGCGAAGCGAGGTCGGGGGGAGCAAGCTTCCCACTAACGAAAGGAAACATGCACCATGCTGAAAAACAAACATTTTCTCAAGCTGCTGGACTTTACCCCTCAGGAGATCACCTACCTGCTGGATCTGGCGGCGGATTTGAAGGCAAAGAAAAAGGCGGGCATCCCCCACCGCCTGTGCGAGGGGAAGAACATCGCCCTGATTTTTGAAAAGACCTCCACCCGCACCCGCTGCTCCTTTGAGGTGGCGGCGATCGATTTGGGCATGCACCCCACCTACTTAGACCCCAGCGGCTCTCAGCTCGGCAAGAAGGAATCCATCGCGGATACCGCCCGGGTGCTGGGACGGATGTATGACG
>CAZAOL010000194.1:0-1589 GCA_964486785.1 uncultured Oscillospiraceae bacterium | reverse complement strand
AAGGTGGCCGAGCGCAGCGAGGTCGGAAGGGGAACGCGGGCAGTAACCCCAACACTTCCGCTATGTAACAGACTTCCCCCAAAAGTGAAGCCTGTCGCCATTCCCCTCCCGCCGCCGATGGCGGCACCCTCCCCTCGGGGGAGGGCATATGCGGGGCAAGGATACTCCCCGCCGCGGCATACCGGGCATCTATTACAGAAAATGGGTGCGTTGCAAAATGAGATTTGCAACGCACCCAAAATGTCATTTGGTAAGTAAATCCAAATATTCCTCTAAGCAAAGGCCGGTGTCATGCAGCTCCGCAGCCAGCTCCGTGCCTACATAGCGGTAGTGCCACGGTTCGTAAATGATGCCTGTAACCTCGCTCTTTTCATTGGGATAGCGGAGAATAAAGCCGTATTTCCAACAGTTTTCCATGAGCCATTTCTGCGCGGGCATGGTTTCCTGCTGGCTGGTCAGATTCTGATAGCTTTCGTCTACGATGTCCACAGCCAGTCCCAGCTCATGCTCGCTGGTGCCGGGGTACGCCACCCGCTTGGCGGCCTCCCGCTCGGCATCCTCCTGTGAATATCCCTGATCCAGAAAACGCTGGATGCGTCTTTGATGGAGGGCGATTTGATATTCGTGTGTGCGGTATGCAGAAACCACCACCGCGCTGTGACCGGCATCCTTGCAATCGGACAGCATTTGTGTTAATGGCTGCAAACATTCCTCCGATACCTGCCAGCCGTTGTAGCTGGAAAGGGTGACCGTATAATCCTCAGGAACGAAGTTCCACGGATTTACAAGGATGACTTCCTTGCCGGAGAATGTAAAATAGCGGGTTTCAGTGGGGGAGAGGAGAACTTTTCCCCGTGCCATTGTGCCGTTTTCTAAGAAATAGTAGCGGCTTCCATCCAATTCCAGCCAACCAACGGTGGGACTGCCCTGAGCATCCAAATAATACTTCTCTCCGTTTTCTTCCAGCCATCCTGTGCTAAGACAGCCGTTGGAATCAAACCAATGGGTCACTCCGTCGATTTCTGCCCATCCGGTGCAAAGCGTTCCGTCTGAGAGGTAATAATAGCGGTTTCCGTCCTGCTCAACCCATCCGGTTAAGGGTGGGGGCGCGGTCTCGGTGGGAACGGTTACAGGGACGGTAACCTCGGTGGTAGGGGGAGTGATTTCGGTGGTCGGGACGGTGACCTCGGTGGTAGGGGAAGTGATTTCAGTGGTGGGGACGGTGGCTTGCGTGTCCGGTGGGGCGGAAATATTTGTTTTGGCGCACCCCGCAAGGCACAGTGGCAGCAAAAGCCCCGCGACACAGCGGTATATCCGGTTCATACATACACCCCTCAAAAGCTCGTTTTCTGTCGTAATCATACGACTTTTTCGGGAAAATGTAAAGAGCAAGATTCAGGAAAAATAAGGGCGGATGATGGCTATCAACAAAAATGAAGGGAGAATTGTAGGCAAAATGGCAATTGATATTTGAGATATGTCCCTTTATAATGTGTAATAGAATGACATTAAGTGGGGGGAAGGAATATGAAACGAAGAATCTTGAGTTTGGTCATTGCTGTGGCGATTATGCTCACGTCCTTGCCGGT
>CAZAOL010000193.1:0-1622 GCA_964486785.1 uncultured Oscillospiraceae bacterium | reverse complement strand
TTTATTCCTTTAACAACCCAAAAACGCGCATAATCCCAACAAAACTGCGTAGATTTTAATTGAGATTCCCACGGTCGCTTCGCTCCCTCGGAATGACATACTAAGTTTTTTGACAGCCTAAAGCCGGCTTTAGAATATTGTTTCTTTACGCGCCTACGGCAGCCGGGAGAGGAATGGCGATATGTTCTAACTTGCGAAGAAATCTGATGCAGAGCATAAATGTTTCAGATTACTGCCCGCATTCCCCTTCCGCCCCTTCGGGGCACCTTCCCCCCGGGGGAAGGTATGCGCCTGCGGCGACTTTATACCAAAGTGAGGAGAAAATATCCCAGCACCAGCGCGCCGAGGATGATGCGGTAGTAGCCAAAGGCGGAGAAGGAACGCTTGCGGACATACTCCATCAAGCCCTTGATCAC
Source organism: uncultured Oscillospiraceae bacterium (assembly GCA_964486785.1). Lineage (GTDB taxonomy): Bacteria > Bacillota > Clostridia > Oscillospirales > Oscillospiraceae > Faecousia. The sequence continues at coordinate 1,206 of CAZAOL010000193.1, read as the reverse complement.
CACCATACTCACCGCGAAGGACACCACACAGCCCACGATCAGTACGGCGATCTCCGTGCCGGAGGGGATCATGCCCTCCAGGAGGTACTTCACCAGCTTCAGCGCGCTGGCACCCAGCATGGTGGGGATGGCGAGGAAGAAGGAGAATTCCGCCGCCGCGGCCCGGGACACACCCAGCAAAATGCCGCCTAAAATGGTAGAGCCGGAACGGGAGGTGCCGGGAATCAGGCTCAGGCACTGGAACGCGCCGATCAGAAGGGCTGTGCGGTAGTCGATCTCATGTACATCGTGGATCCGCAGGGTATTTTTTCTACGCTCCACCAAAATGAACGCCACACCGTAGACGATCAGCGTGATCGCCACTACAATATAATTATAGAGGTGTGCGTCCATCCAGTCGTCAAACAGCAGTCCCAGCACCGCCGAGGGCAGCACTGCCACCACTACCTTATACCAAAGCTGCCAGGTCTGCTTCTTTTCCTCCGGGGCTTTTTTCCCGGAGAAGGGGTTGAGCTTATGGAAAAACAGCACCAGCACCGCGGCAATCGCCCCGAGCTGGATCACCACCTGAAACATCTCATAAAATTCCGGGCGCACATCCAGCTTGATAAATTCATCCAGCAGGATCAAATGCCCGGTGGAGGAAACCGGCAGCCATTCGGTGATGCCCTCCACAATGCCGAACAAAACGGCCTTCAAAATCTCAATAATCATAAAAATCTCCTTTCCGCCGCGCCAAAATAGCGTGTCATTCTTCGACTTCGCTGTGCTTCACACAGCTCCGCTCAGAATGACATACGTTTACTCTCTTCAATATATCATACTCCCGGCGGCGGGGAAATTCAAGTAAAATTTGTCCGTTCACATTTTGCGGTGTAACTCTTTACAAATTGTTCACCCAGGACGGGCAAAATAGTCTATAATGAAGAAAAAAGCCAACCATATCCATTTTAGGAGGTAGACATATGGCAATCTCTGTTTTGATCGTAGAAGACGACCGCAACATCGCGGAGCTGCTGCAGATGTATCTGGAGAAGGAGGGCTATGCCGTCACCATCGCCGCCGACGGCGGTCAGGGTCTGACCAAATTCCGCTCCATCAAGCCGGATCTGGTTCTGCTGGACGTGATGATGCCGGTGATGGACGGCTGGTCGGTATGCCGTACCATCCGCGGCGAAAGCCAGACTCCGGTTATCATGCTCACTG
>CAZAOL010000192.1:0-1635 GCA_964486785.1 uncultured Oscillospiraceae bacterium | reverse complement strand
TCAATGCCTTCATCAGAAAGCAGGTGGCTGAGGGGCATCAATGCTTTGTGGTGTGTCCGGCGGTGGAGGAAAATCAGGAGCTGCCGATCCGCTCCGCGGAGGTTTGGGCGGAAACGCTGCAAAAGACCGTGTTTCCGGAGCTGCGGGTCGCGCTGCTTCACGGACAGATGAAGGGAACGCAGAAGGAGGCGGTGATGACCGCCTTTGCCGCCGGAGAGGCGGATGTGCTGGTGGCTACCACGGTGATCGAGGTGGGTGTGGATGTGCCCAATGCCACGCTGATGGTGATCGAGGATGCCGACCGGTTCGGTCTATCCCAGCTTCATCAGCTTCGGGGCAGAGTGGGACGGGGCAGTGCCAAAAGCTACTGCATCCTCACCTCGAACAACCGGAACGCCGAAACACTGCAGCGGCTGAAGGCTTTGTGCGCCACCACCGACGGATTCAAAATCGCCGAGGAGGATCTGAAGCTGCGTGGGCCGGGAGATTTCTTCGGCGCAAGGCAGTCGGGACTGCCTGCCTTCCGGGTGGCGGACTTGAGCTTCAATCTGCAGACGCTGAAGGACGCCCAGCAGGCATCGGCTCAATGGATCGATCTGGATGGAACGGCGGATACCCCGGAGGCCAAGGCTTTGCGGGAAAGAATCGGGGAGCTGTTCCGCCGGGCTGAGGGAACTATGAATTGAAAAGGCAAAATGCGGGATTTTCCGCAGAATGACAGACTTTTTCATAGCGATGACACGGTGTTTTTGACAGTCCTACCCTTCCCAAAGGGGAGGCATGACCCCTCCGTCGCGGCTCACGCCGCGCCACCTCCCCTGAGAGGGGAGGCTTAGGGAAAGTTGAAAGTTAATTGAAAACATCCGGGAAAAGTGCCGAAAGTGGCGGATTTTCCCGGATGTTTTTCGTGAAATCGGAAAAAATTATAAAAATGGGTTGTAACTTTTGTAATTCTGATGTACAATAGTAAAATCGAAATCATGCAAACATCCCGATTCGTAAATCGGGGCTGGAGGTAACAAATGAAAAAACCGATTGTATTGGTAATCATGGACGGTGTAGGCAAGGGTGACGGCGGCAGCGGTGACGCGGTAGCCATTGCCAGAACCCCTACTCTGGATAAGCTGCTTGCTACCTGTCCCCATACTTATCTGAAAGCCCATGGCACTGCCGTGGGTCTGCCCTCCGATGAGGATATGGGCAATTCCGAGGTGGGTCACAATGCGCTGGGCTGCGGTCAGGTCTACGCTCAGGGCGCAAAGCTGGTGGATGAGTCCATCGAGAACGGCTCTCTGTTCCGGTCCGCTACATGGAAGGAGCTGATCGACAACGCGCAGGACAAGACCCTGCATTTTATGGGTCTGCTGTCTGACGGTAATGTTCACTCCAACATTGCTCATCTGATCGCGCTGCTGCGTCAGGCTCATGCCGAGGGCGTGAAGAAGGTATACTGCCATATCCTGCTGGACGGGCGTGACGTGCCTGCCACCTCCGCGCTGGAATATGTGGCGCAGTTGGAAGGCGTGCTGGCTGAGCTGTCCGGCGAGGGCTGTGACTACGCCATCGCCTCCGGCGGCGGACGTATGCAGGTGACCATGGACCGGTATGAAGCCAACTGGAGCATGGTGGAGCTGG
>CAZAOL010000191.1:0-1653 GCA_964486785.1 uncultured Oscillospiraceae bacterium | reverse complement strand
GGTCTGGATGCCTATCTGACCCCGGAAATGAAGTCCACCGGCGAAGCCATCGGCTACGACCGGACGATGACCCGTGCGCTGTACAAGGCTTTGCAGGCTTCCGGTATGCGTCTGCTGAACTACGGCACTGTATTCGCCACCATTGCCGATACCGACAAGGAGGAGGCTCTGCCTCTGATGCGGCGTTTCTATCAGCTTGGCTTTAACATTCAGGCCACTCCCGGCACAGCCAAGTTCCTGAAGCAGCACGGCATCCGCACCCATGCTCTGGGCAAAATCAGCGATGGCAGTGATGAGATCCCCAACGCATTGCGTCAGGGGCATATTGCCTATGTTATCAACACCCGTGATCCCGGCAGCGGCGAGGAGGATGACGGCACTCAGATCCGTCTGTTGGCCACCGAGCATAATGTTACCCTGTTCACCGCGCTGGATACCATCCGTGTTTTTCTGGATGTATTGGAGGAGACTACTCTCACCATTTCCACAATTGATTCGTAATACTCCCAAGGGGAGGGCTATTTGCCCTCCCCTTTCCCTACGCTTTTCCCACAAAAATTCACACCACGGAGGAAATATGAAACAAAGCCTGTTTGAAATCACCGAAAACACGCCCCTGACTTCGGATGTTTTCCGCATGGTGCTGCGGGGGGATACCTCCCCCATCACCGCTCCGGGACAGTTTGTAAACATCCGCCTTGACGGCTGCTTTTTGCGCCGACCCATCTCTGTCTGCGACTGGGACAGTCAAAACCTAACCATCCTATACAAGGTGGTGGGCAAGGGCACGGCGCAAATGCGGGATATGCGCCCCGGACAAGTTTTGGATCTTCTCACCGGGCTGGGCAACGGCTATGATTTAGACTGCTCCGGTCAATGCCCGCTGCTGCTTGGCGGCGGCGTAGGTGTGCCGCCGCTGTACGGCTTGGCAAAACGGCTGATTTCCCAAGGAAAGCAGGTCACCGCCGTATTGGGCTTCAATTCTCAAACCGATGTTTTTTATGAGAAAGAATTCCGCGCTTTGGGCTGCAGCGTCACCGTGACCACAGCGGACGGAAGCTACGGCGTAAAGGGCTTCGTGACCCACGCCTTGCCGGAAGGCTACTCCCATTTCTACGCCTGCGGGCCGGAGCCGATGCTCAAAGCCGTCCACGCCGCAACCGTCACCTCCGGTCAGCTCAGCTTTGAAGAACGGATGGGCTGCGGCTTCGGGGCCTGCATGGGCTGTAGCTGCAAGACACTTACCGGCTATAAACGGATCTGCAAGGAAGGCCCTGTAATGAACAAGGAGGAAATTCTATGGAATCAAAGGTAAATCTTTGCGGCATTGAGCTTAGCAATCCGGTGATTCCCGCCTCCGGCACATTTGGCTACGGGCATGAGTTCGCCAAGCTGTACGACATCAATGTTTTAGGCACATTCTCCTTTAAGGGAACAACCCGTCACCCCCGCTTCGGCAATCCCACACCCCGCATTGCAGAATGTAGTGCCGGTATGCTCAATTCCGTAGGGCTGCAAAATCCCGGTGTAGAAGAAGTTGTCTCCCGGGAGCTGCCGGAGCTGAAAAAGTGTTTTCATAAGCCGGTGATGGCAAATGGGGTGTCTGCGAAGACAATCAGGTGGCCAGAGATCTGTTTGACACAAAACTCATGG
>CAZAOL010000190.1:0-1726 GCA_964486785.1 uncultured Oscillospiraceae bacterium | reverse complement strand
AGGGCAAGCATTGCGACATTTGCGGCGAGGTGCTGGTTGCTCAGGAAGAAGTTCCCGCCACCGGGCACAGCTATGAAGCGGATGTGACTGAGCCTACCTGTACCGAGGGTGGCTACACCACGTACACCTGTACCGCTTGTGACGATACTTATGTTGTGGACGAGGTTGACGCTTTGGGTCATAACTTCATCAATGGCATCTGCGCTTGCGGCGAGGAGCTGCCCAATCCCGAAAAAATTGAGGGTGTGACGGTTCATTCCGTTACGGAGAACTCCTTCACGGTGCAGTGGGATGCTGCTATCAAAGTATCGAAGTATTGGGTATATGTGAACGGGATCAACTATTCCGGCACTACGGCTACGGAGATCACTGTCACAAAGCGCGCAGCGGGCACAAGCTACACGGTGACGGTTATCGCCCTGCTGACGGACGGAACGGTTCTGTCTCAGAGCAAGGCGGATACGGTGACGGTGACTACTGCTGCCGCGCCTGCGGAAGCCTTTACCTATACCAGCACAGCATCCACTGTGACCCTGAATTGGAACGTAGCAGGCAGCACCAAGACATGGATTTATCTGGGCAAGGATTCCACAAATCTGATTCCCTACACTTCCAGCACCAATGGCACCTGCACCATCGAAAACCTGACTCCGAACACGGTTTACTACATTTCTTTGGCGCATGTGATAAACGGCGAGTTTGTGAAGTCAGAGGAAGTCATCACGGTTTCCACTCTGGCAGGTCTGCCCAATCCGGTGAAGGTGGAGGGTGTGAATATCCACTCTGTTACGGAAGACTCCTTCACGGTGCAGTGGAATGCTGCGGACAATGCGGTGAAGTATTGGGTATTTGTGAACGGAATCAACTATACCAGCACCACGGCTACGGAAATCACTGTCACGAACCGTGAAGCGAACACAAGCTATACGGTGATAGTTACCGCTCTGCTGGCTGACGGCACGGTTCTGTCTCAGAGCAAGGCAGACGCGGTGACGGCTACCACTGCCGGACCTGAGGAATGGGTCGATTACAGCAGCACTACCTCCACGGTGACTCTGGATTGGTATGTGGAAGGCAGCACAAAGGCATGGATCTATATTGGGACGAATCCCAGAAGACTGATCCTGTATACTGCCAGCACGGAGAACACCTTTACATTCACCGATTTGGAGGCGGGCACCGTTTACTATGTGGCATTCGCACACCTGATTGACGGAGAGGTTTACCTGTTTGCGGATGTGATTACCGTCGCGACACAGGCCCAGTAAGGCTTGCGGCTAACCTCTGTTGCCGATTGAAGCAAAAGCATATCATTACTGTCATTGCATGGCCGGTTTTTGAACCGGCTGTGCAATGACAGTTTTCTTTTGGGTTATTTTCGCATAGTTATGCAGACGCGCGCTGGCAAATTTGTGGTTAATTACTAAGTTTTTACTTGTGTTTCCTTTAAGGGTGTGTTAGAATGTAAGAAACTATTATCCGACAGTCTATGCTTTTATCCAAGAGACTGTATTTTCGGAAGCGGAAATGAATGATACGAAGCTTGTAATTTGTGAAAAGAAGGGGACCAAATTATGACCGGAAGACTTTCAAGAACCGTTGTATGGATTCTTTTGGCGGCTATGTTGATAGGGCTGCTGCCTCCGCTGGAGGTGGCTGTGGCTGCTGCCGCCAGCACTTCAGCCATGGGAGAGCTGATAGACAGCTATGCTGCCAATGGCGAAAC
>CAZAOL010000189.1:0-1760 GCA_964486785.1 uncultured Oscillospiraceae bacterium | reverse complement strand
GCATGGGTGCGAGCAAAGAACGGACACCCTACCGAACTCCCCCAGTCAAAAATCAGAGATTTTTGCCAGCCCCCTCTTAAAAGCGGGGGCCAAGGGGCGCGGGGGAATCCTTGCTCCGCGCCCTACGAAAGGCGCAGCCCCATACCCTCTCCCGGGGGAAGGTGTAGGCGGGGCGATACTAAAATTTTGAATTTTCCATTCCCAAAGGAGTGTTATCTATGAGTGAACGTCTTGCACCTCCCACCCGCCGCCGGGGCTTCACCGCCCAGATGCTGCGGTACTGGGGACTTTTCTTCCTTGCGGTGGGCATTGCCGGACAGACCATCCTGCAGCACCGGATACTGGGTGTGGGCAGTATGGAATTGGATCAGTTAAGTGAGGCTTTGAAAAGCGACAATAACATGATCATCGCCACCGTTGCCATCATCGCCCAGCTTGTGGAAACCTGCGCGATCCCGCTGTTTTGCTTTCTGCTGGTTCAGGGCGTGACCCACACCGCCAGCTTCAAGAAATATCTGTTTCGGGTGCTGGGAATCGCCGCGCTCAGCGAGATCCCCTACAATCTGGCGTACAGCGACAAGTGGCTGGACTTCAGCAGCCGCAACCCGGTGTTTGGCTTGGTGCTGGCACTGGTGATGATCTTCCTGTATAAGCAGTATGCCGCCAAGAGCTTCAAGGGCATCGCCATTTGTATTCTGGTGGCTGCCATGGGCTTCCTTTGGGCCGGAATGTTGCAGATCGATAACGGCGCGGTGGTTGCCGTGCTGGTCAGTGTGCTGTGGTTCACCCGGAAGAAGCGTTGGGTGCAGATATTTACCGGCTGCGCCGTGATGTTCATTTGCACAGCTATGTCGCCTATGTATTTTTCCGCGCCCATGCTGTTTTTGATGGTGCATTTCTACAATGACGAGCCCGGTGAGGGCAACCGCTGGGTCAATTACCTTGCCTACCCGGTGCTGCTTTTGGTAATCTGGCTGGTGGGGATCCTGATTTTCTGAAAATTGGGTGCGTTGCAAAATGAGATTGCAACGCACCTTTTTGCGCGGGAGAAGGAATTGTCATTCTGAGCGGAGGGCAAAGCCCGGAGTCGAAGAATCTACGCATTTATCTACCGCTATGCGGAAATCAAGCGCGAAGATCCTTCGGCTTCGATCAGCATGACATGGCTTTTGCGCGGTGTGGGGGTCGGGGGGATCGCGTTAATAGACAGATTTTGACAGGGAATGTTTACAATTTCATCTAGGATTTTCTTTTCATATGTGCTATAATGGCAGGAGTATATCAAACCAAACGGTTAAGGAGAACGAATGATGGGTCTTTTGACGAAAATGTTTGGCACCCGCTCTCAGCGTGAGATAAAGAAATTACAGCCCATTGTGGACAAGATCTTGGGCATGGAGGCGCAGTACAGCAAGCTCTCCGAGGAGGAGCTGAAGGGGAAGACTGCGGAATTTAAGCAGCGTCTGGCTCAGGGCGAGGACTTGGATGCGCTGCTGCCGGAGGCGTTTGCCGCGATTCGGGAGGCTGCATGGCGGGTGCTGGGCATGAAGCCCTATCCGGTGCAGCTTTTGGGCGGCATCGTGCTGCATCAGGGACGTATCGCGGAAATGAAAACCGGCGAAGGCAAGACCTTGGTGGCGATTCTTCCCTGCTACCTCAACGCGCTGACCGGACGGGGTGTCCACGTGGTCACCGTCAACGATTACCTTGCCAAGCGTGACTCAGAGTGGATGGGCAAGGTCTACCGCTACATGGGTCTG
>CAZAOL010000188.1:0-1787 GCA_964486785.1 uncultured Oscillospiraceae bacterium | reverse complement strand
AATCAATGGTAGTAAGGGTCAGGCTATCTCCCAAACCGGCAATGACCGCAGGTGTACCGCTAACCGTAATGGTGTTATACTCCACAGTCAGCTCCACATCCTCCGCGGTCAAACCGCCGCCCTCAAGAATGGGCACCTGAAGCTGCAGCTCCTTGACCATCAATACCGGCACCTTCGCCAGCACCCGATAGGGATCGGGCGTGATGGTACTGACGTCCTCCACCGGTTGTCCGTTTTCGTCGCACAGGGTGATGTTCACCCGCTCCTCCACGGACTCGGTCCTTCCGTCCATATTCACCACGACCTTAGCCATGGAGATCTGATCCACTAAATCCTTCGGGCCGGAAATGGTAACGCTTTCATACTCCAGCGACACATTCTGCTGGTCGATGATATAGTTTTCCGGCAGCTCACCGGGCAGCTCCGCCTTCACGGGGATCTGCTTGGTGTCCCATTCCTCTACCTGCAGCTTAATCTCCGCCGGTTCCCGGCTGACTACCTCAACCGCGCTGTCTTGAATATCGCCGGGGAAGGAAACGGTGTATTTCATTGCCTTCTCGCCGGCCTCTGTGATTCGGCTCAAATCTACCAGCACAGTAATGTCCGAGCTGCGGAGCTGATTAAGCTGGGAGCGGTTGCCGCTAAGCCGCAGCGTCACCGTCAGCTCCTTGTCGGAGGTCAGCTTCAAGCCCCGGTCCTCCAGCACGCTTTCGCCGTCCAGCACCACAGGCACATTGTAAAAGGTCTGCTCGGTGTCCGTGCGCTGCGCCGTAACCACATAGCTCCACAGCACAAAAGCAAGGACTACGGAAAGTAAGAGCTTGAAGATTTTACTGTTCATCCTCTGCCCCTCCTTTTCCCTTTTTCTGCAGCTTTTGCTTCAAGCGCAGTGCCAGCGTGCCCTTTTGGGCAGGTTCTTCCTTGCACAGCTCGTTGCGCAGCAGACGGTCCAGCATCTGCGGTGCTAAATACCGTTTCAGCACACCGCCAACCGCCACGGAGATCGTGCCGGTTTCCTCGGATACAATGATTACCACCGCGTCGGAGGCCTCGCTCATGCCCACACCGGCACGGTGACGGGTGCCCAGATCCGCGCTCAGAGTATGGCTGTCAGACAGGGGCAGCACACAGCCCGCGGCAGTGATCTTACCGTCCCGAATGATCATGGCACCGTCATGAAGTGCCGCCTTGGGGAAGAAAATATTGCGAATCAACTGATCGGACACCAGTGCCTCAATGGTGGTGCCGGTCTTGATATATTCATCAAGCAAATCATTGCGGGAAAGAACGATCAGCGCGCCCACCCGCTCCCGGCTCATAACCTCGCAGGCCATGACCGTCTGGGTGATGATCGTACCCATTTCCTCATTGGTTTTTTCGCCGGCAAAAATGCTTCCCAGCTTCACATTGCTCACATGGTCGATCATACGCCGCAGCTCCGGCTGGAACAGCACCACCACAGCGATCAGACCGACCGCCCAAAGCTGCTCAAGCAGGAAGTTCAGGGTGTTCAGCTTCAAAAGGCCGGTGATCCACATGGCGGCCATCATCAGCCCAACCACCTTGGCCACACGCATCGTGCCGCTGGAGCGCAGCTTGGGCAGAAGCCAGTAAATCAGTAACGCCACAAGGAATATATCCAAATAGTCAGACCATTGCATCCGGCTAAGCTGATTAAAAAAGCTTGTAATTCCGTCCATTTTTTGCCTGCTCCTCCTTTTCCTCGGGTCAAAAGCGCACACGCACCCTATTATCTGATTTATTATAGCGGAAATCCCCGTCAATGG
>CAZAOL010000187.1:0-1799 GCA_964486785.1 uncultured Oscillospiraceae bacterium | reverse complement strand
CTCAAAGTGCTTGACAACGGCGGACAAATGTGCTTTAATGGTGGAAACCGTTGACGATGTGTAAGTAAGTATCCTTCTGAAATCTCAGAGAATCCCCGGTGGTGTGAAGGGGATATGGATGGGGATACCGAATGGGCATCCGAGGGCGAGCCGAAAGAATTTCTTAGTAGGCAAGCCGGAGCAGGCACTCCGTGATCAACGCCGGCGTATGATGGTACGCATAAAGTGGGCGCGTCGCGCCAAGCCGGGTGGCACCGCAGGAAACGTATATTCCGTTCCTGTCCCAGCAGCTTATGTGTGGGACAGGAGCGTATTTTTTGTCCCTCAGAAACGGAGGAAATATTATGTCAACCAAAAACATCCCCTACAAGATCTATCTGGAAGAAGACGAAATGCCGAAGGCATGGTATAATGTCCGGGCGGACATGGTCAACAAGCCTGCCCCTTTGCTCGACCCCAAGACGATGCGGCCCATGACGCTGGACGCGCTGTCTGAGGTATTCTGCCGGGAGCTTGCCAAGCAGGAGCTGGACGATACCACCGCCTATATCCCCATCCCTCAGGAGATTTTGGATTTCTATAAAATGTACCGTCCCGCGCCGCTGGTTCGGGCGTACTGTCTGGAAAAGAAGCTGCAGACCCCCGCTAAGATCTACTATAAATTCGAGGGCAACAACACCTCCGGCAGCCACAAGCTCAACTCCGCCATCGCTCAGGCGTACTACGCCAAGCAGCAGGGCTTGACCGGCGTGACCACCGAAACCGGTGCTGGACAATGGGGCACTGCCCTGTCCATGGCCTGTGCCTATTTGGGACTTGAGTGCAAGGTCTACATGGTGAAGGTGTCCTACGAGCAGAAGCCCTTCCGCCGGGAGGTCATGCGTACCTACGGCGCGTCCGTCACCCCCTCCCCCTCCATGGAAACGGAGGTAGGACGGAAGATCAACGCCCAATTCCCCGGCACCACCGGCAGCTTGGGCTGCGCCATTTCCGAAGCGGTGGAAGCGGCATCCAAGGAGCCCGGCTACCGCTATGTGCTGGGCAGCGTGCTGAATCAGGTACTGCTGCACCAGTCCATCATCGGCTTGGAGACCAAGGCCGCGCTGGATAAGTATGATATCACTCCGGACATTGTGATCGGCTGTGCCGGCGGCGGCTCCAACTTAGGCGGACTTATCTCTCCCTTTGTGGGTCAAAAGCTGCGGGGCGAGGCGGATATGCGGATCATCGCCGTAGAGCCCGCCTCCTGCCCCAGCCTGACCCGTGGCAGCTATGTGTATGACTACTGCGATACCGGCATGGTCTGCCCCTTGCAGAAGATGTACACGCTGGGCAGCGGCTTCATCCCCTCCTCCAGCCACGCCGGCGGCCTGCGGTATCACGGTATGAGCAGCGTGGTGTCCCAGCTTTATCATGACGGTCTGATTGAAGCCACCTCCGTGGAGCAGACCTCGGTATTTGCCGCCGCCACGGAATTCGCCAAGGTGGAGGGCATCCTCCCCGCCCCGGAAAGTGCCCACGCCATTCGTGTGGCTATGGACGAAGCCCTGAAGTGCAAGGAGACCGGAGAGGAAAAGACCATCGTATTCGGTCTGACCGGCACAGGCTATTTTGATATGTTTGCCTACCAGCGGTTCAACGACGGACAAATGGGCGACTATGTTCCCACCGACGAAGAGATCGCCAAGAGCCTTGCCAACACCCCGAAGGTATGATAAAAAACCTCTGGCGCGGCAGCGCCCTTGGCTTCCCCCGGGGGGAAGCTGTCAGAAATGACCGGGACGGGCATTTCTGACTGA
>CAZAOL010000186.1:0-1806 GCA_964486785.1 uncultured Oscillospiraceae bacterium | reverse complement strand
TGCAGGTGGGGGACTTGAACATGACGGTATCCGACAGGATCGCCGCCGCCATCATACCCGCCATGCCTGCCGAGGGCAGCAGCCCCCGCTCCTGAAACATTCCGGCAATGATGGTATTGGTGGAGCCTACCGGCTCATTGCGTACATAGATGGGGCTGGCGGTCTGAATATCCGCCAGACGGTGGTGGTCGATGATCTCCAGGATCTCCGCCTCCTCCAGCCCCGGAACGGACTGGGCGGCTTCGTTGTGATCCACCAGCACCACACGCTTGCGCCGGGGACGCAGCAGGTGATACCGGGTCAGCACGCCCACCACCAGCTCCTCGCTGTCCAAAATCGGGTAGCAGGGGAAGCGGTGCTTCAGTACGGTTTCCTGCACATCGTCCACCTTGTCGTCCAAATGGAAGCAGATCAGGTCGCTGGTGCGGCAAATCCTGCCGATGGGCATGGACTGGAAGATCAGACGGGAGGCACGGTAGGCGTCAAAGGGAGTGGCAATGATGCAGGTGGAGGTGGGCAGGCTCAGCAGCTCCTCCGGCAGCTCCGCCTGACAGATCACCAAACAGTTGACATTCCATTCCAGCGCGCGGCGTATCATGTCCGGCTGGTGACCGCAAATAACGATACTGTTTCTGCTGCGGAACATCAGCTCCTCCCGCGCCTGCGGCATGGCGATCACCACCTCGCCGCCTACGCTGTCGGTATGCTCTCCGGCTTCGTTGAGGATGCGCCCCTCCAAAACGGACAGCACATTGAACAGCGGTACGTTTTCCAATTGCCCGGTGCGGATCTGTGCCATATTATACCGGGCCACATCCTCCTGAGAGAGCATTCCGTACAGAGTGCCGTTTTCGTTGGCTACGGGAATGGCGGACAGGGAGGTCTGCTCCTGCAGGAGATTCCATGCTCTGTCCACAGTAACGGCAGTGCTGAGAATAGGGGGCGTGTCATAGTCCAGATCCCGGATCTGGGTGTGCATATCGGTGATCCGTTTGGGAGGATGGAAGCCAAAGCGGTCCAGCACGATCTGGGTTTCATCGGAAACGTGACCAAGGCAGGCGGCTTCGTACTCCCGGTCGCCCAAGGCGTTCCGCAGCGCGGCGTATGCCATGGCGGCTACGATAGAGTCGGTATCCGGGTTGCGGTGGCCGGTAACATAGATAGGATCCATAGTGCACCTCCGGTGTTTGAGTAAATAGTTGTGGTATCCGCTCCGCGGATGGATCAAAAAACCGCCGCAGGCAGCGTGCCTTCCCCCGGGGGGAAGGTGGCACGAAGTGCCGGAAGGGGAATGTGGGCGGCAATCTGCAAACTGCCGCTTTGCGGCAGACTTCCTCGCAAGACCGACATATCGCCGTCCCACTCCCGGCTTCCTTCGGAAGCCACCCTCTCCCGGGGAGAGGGTATGTGGGTGCGGAGGAAGGTTTGGGGGGCTGCCACGTCTGCTTCGCAGGCGCGCAATGACAGCGATCTTTAGGCGGTGATCTCGCCGGCTAAGTTGATGGAGAACAGCTTGCGGATCTCCTTTTGGCTCATGCCCTGACCGATCGACCACATCAGCTTGCACATGGCGGCCTCGGTGGTCATATCCCGCCCTTGGATCACGCCCAGCTCCAGCAGCTTGTTGCCCACCTGATATATCCGCAGGTCAGAGCTGTCGTACAGGCATTGGGTGGTGACTACCACCGAGATTCCGGCGTCGATAGCGGCACGGATGCCCCGCAGACCCTCGTTGAGCACGTTCACACCGCCTAAGCCGAAGGCTTCGATCACGATGCCCTTATAGCCCATGCCCACCAGCGCGTC
>CAZAOL010000185.1:0-1873 GCA_964486785.1 uncultured Oscillospiraceae bacterium | reverse complement strand
TGTGGATGAGCTGATGTCGGACTACCGGCTGAGCATGGACGAAACCAAGTCCATCTCCAATGCCATCGATGAAAAGATGCAGCAGGTAGACCGGATGCTGGAGAAGGTGGCAAAGCTGGTATCCCAAGCCACCGAGCTGCCTGCCATCAGCGTGGCCTCCCGACAGGGCGGCGCAACGGTGAAACGGTTCGATTTGATCCTTGCCGGACAAAACAGCGTGATCACGGTGGTGATGCTTTCCACAGAGGAAGTGGTAAACAAGCTGCTTCGCCTGCCGGTAAACATCACGGAAACGGAGCTGAATCTGCTGTCCGCGGTGCTCAACGCCGCCATGACCGGGATCCCGCTGGAGGGCTACACCGCCGAGCTTTTGGAAAAGGTGATGAACGCAGCCGGAGCGGCAGCCCCTCTTGTGCCTGTGATTCTGGACTTCACCACCGATACCCTCCGCCGGCAGGGGAGCACCAATATGGCCATTGCGGGGCAGTCCAGGCTCTTGGGTCTGCCGGAATACCGGGATGTGGACAAGGCGCAGAAGGTGCTTTCTTCCTTTGATGATGACGCTTTGACCAATCTGCCCGCGGTGATGCAGGGTGCCAACGGCACGAAGGTGCTGGTAGGCCCTGAAAATGTAGCCCAGGAGCTGAAGGACACCTCTGTGGTGGTAACCAAGTTTGACATTGGCGACGGCTTGCAGGGCATGATCGGCGTGGTAGGGCCTACCCGTATGGACTATGCCAAGGTCACCGCGCGGCTGAGCTATTTTGCCGAGAGCTTGAGTAAGCTGTTCAATAAGCCGGAGCAGGCTCAGCTTCCGGAGGGAGATAATAACGAACCAAAATAGAGCATAACCGCCGCAGGCGCATACCTTCCCCCGGGGGGAAGGTGCCCCGAAGGGGCGGAAGAGGAATTCGGCCAGTAATCTGAAACATTTATGCTTTGCATCAGACTTCTTCGTAAGTCAAAACATATCGCAATTCCTCTCCCGGCTGCCTACAGCAGCCATCCTCCCTAAAGGGGAGGGCATAGCGGCTACGCCGCTGTAAAAATCCTATAGGAGGATGAACCATGGCAAAGAAGGAAAAGGAAACAGTAGAAACTCCCGTGGAGGAAATGGAAACCCCCGTGGTGGAAGAAGCTCCTCAGACCGACTGGGAGGAAAAATACAATGCCGAGCGGGATGCCCACCTGCGGGTAGCGGCGGAATTCGACAATTTCCGCAAGCGCACCGTCAAGGAAAAGGAAGCCAGCTACGGCAACGGAAGGGCGGATACCTTGGCGAAGCTCCTGCCGGTGTACGACAATTTGGAGCGGGCTTTGAATCAGCCCACCGAGGACGAGGCATACAAAAAGGGCGTGGAGCTGACCATGAATGAGCTGGTGAAGATCTTCACCGGTCTGGGCGTGGAGATCTACGGCAACGTAGGCGACAGCTTCGACCCCAATCTCCATAACGCGGTGATGCACATGGAAAGCGAGGAGCTGGGGGAGAACGTGATCTCCGCCGTGTTCCAAAAGGGCTTTAAAATCGGCGAAAAGGTAGTCCGCTTCGCTATGGTACAAGTTGCAAACTAAGAGTATCCCGTAGGGCGGGGTCATGACCCCGCCGACCACCTGAATTGTTGGAAGAATTAACCTGTTCGGTGGGGTCATGCCCCCACCCTACGAATTCATAAATTATATTAGGAGGAACTAATTATGAGTAAGATTATCGGTATCGATCTGGGTACGACCAATTCCTGTGTTGCCGTCATGGAAGGCGGCGAGGCTGTGGTGATCGCCAACGCCGAGGGCGCGCGCACCACTCCCTCTGTGGTAGCATTCTCCAAGACCGGCGAGCGTATGGTGGGTCAGGTGGCAAAGCGTCAGGCGG
>CAZAOL010000184.1:0-1972 GCA_964486785.1 uncultured Oscillospiraceae bacterium | reverse complement strand
CGAACTTGCCCACGACCACCTTGTCGCCGGCGGCTACGGTCATGGTCACGTCCTTGGTGCCGGGGCCAACCGCGACCACCTCGTAAATGGCGGGCTTTTCCTTGTTGGTAGTAGCGAGGATGATGCCGGATACGGTAGTCTCGGCAGCCTCATGCTGCTTCAGCAGAACATTGTCTGCCATCGGTTTGAGCTTCATAATGATTCCTCCATACATTTGTATTTAGACCGCGGGTTGCCCCGCATGTATCTACAGGTTTAGCACTCTTTCTTTCTGAGTGCTAATATATAATAGCCCACTCTGCTTGAAAAATCAAGAGGAAAAATGGCAATACTCTTTAACAAATTGTGAACCCTTGATTTTTGTTGGTTTTCATGAAAAAACTTCCATAAAATGTTGTTTTCCTCTTGCTTTTTGTGCGATATTCCTTTATAATACTTTAAAAGTCAACAATGGAGGCGCTGTAAGTGGGCGAAGCAATCGCTGTCCTGTCCGGAAAAGGCGGAACGGGAAAGACCACCGTCACCGCCGCTTTGTCCACGGCGTTGGCTGCGGACGGAGCAAAGGTGCTGTGCATCGACTGTGATGTGGGTCTGCGTAATTTGGATATTTCACTGGGCTGTTCCGATCAGGCCAGCCTGTCCTTTCTGGATATTTGTCAGGGCAGCTACCGTTTAGAGCAGCTTGCGCCACACCCCCAGTTTCCCTCTCTGTTTTTCCTCACCGCGCCGATGAACCGCAGCGCGGAGCAAATCGACCCCCAGGCGTTTCATGATATGGTGCTGCGGGCACGGAAAATGTTTGACTACGTACTGCTGGATGCCCCCGCCGGGGTGGACGCGGGCTTCCGTTTGGCCTGTGCCAAGGCAGACCGGGTGCTGCTGGTCACCGGGCCGGATCCCGCCGCCGTGCGTGACGCGGGACGTACCGGGCAGGTGCTGGAGCTGATGGGTAAGGAAAACGTCCGCCTGATCGTCAACCGGGTCGCCCCCAAGCTGGTGTCCACCATGTCCCTGACGGTGGACGATGTGATGGACAATGCGGGACTTCCCCTGATCGGGGTCGTGCCGGAGGATGCCAATGTGGTGCTTGCCGCCGCCTTCGGAAAGCCCCTGCTGAGCTATACAAAAAAAGGCGCGGCTGCCGCCGTCCGCCGGATCGCCCGGCGTGTTCAGGGACTGCCCACCGCCATTGATATTTGAAAGAAGGAGTGATGGTTTTTGAATATCGCGTTTCTTGCTCACGACAAAAAGAAGGAACTGATGGTTCAGTTCTGCACGGCCTACAAAAGTGTGCTGATTCGGCACAATCTCTATGCCACCGCAACCACCGGACGGCTGATTGCGGACAATACCGGTCTTCCCATCACCCTGCTGCTTTCCCACAAGCAGGGCGGTCACCAGCAGATCAACGCCCGAATCGCTTACAATGAGATCGATCTGGTGCTGCTGTTCACCGACCCCAATACCACCGATAGCTGGGACGACAGCCAGATGATCGAGACCATTCGCCACTGCGACAAGCATAATGTGCCCATTGCCACCAATCTGGCCAGCGCGGAAATGCTGATCATGGGTCTGCAGCGTGGCGATCTGGACTGGAGAGAAATGCTCCACTCCAAGCCCAAATATTGATTTTTGTATATAAAATGATGTCATTCTGAGCGAGCGGAGCGAGTCGAAGAATCTACGCATTTCCCGACTGCTTAGCAGAAGCCAAGTGCGAAGATCCTTCGCTACGCTCAGGATGACAAAACTTTTGTCCTTTGGAAAGGAAGATAACCATGGATATTATTCGTCCCCGGACGCTGTCCGGCTTTATGGAGCTTCTGCCCGGAAAGCAGCTCCAATTCGAGCGCATGGCGCAGATTCTCCGGGATACCTACGCCTCCTACGGCTTCGCGCCCCTGGACACCCCCATCATCGAGGATGCCCAGATCCTGCTTGCCAAGGGCGGCGGCGAGACCGAAAAGCA
>CAZAOL010000183.1:0-2007 GCA_964486785.1 uncultured Oscillospiraceae bacterium | reverse complement strand
GATGGATGCCTTCTCTCATGTCGTTCACCTCTTTCTTATCAGTTAAAGGGCATAGAAAGCCCTCAGTAATTTAATCGCTGAGCTATCATACCACACTTAAATCCAGATTGCAAGTCTTTTTTTCGTAATTTATTGACTTTCTTTCCGGTTAAAATGCCCAGTTGCCGTTTCGGAAGATGGGAACGGTTTTTCCGTCGGCGCACACCGCGTCGATGTTCATGGTGTCGCAGCCGATCATGAAGTCCTCATGGATCATAGAATCGTTGATGCCCAGCTCCCGGCACTGCTCCAGCGTCTTTTCGTGGTGGTCACGGATGGTGTCGGCAAAGCCCATGCCGATGGCAAGATGGCAGGCGGCATTTTCGTCAAACAAAGTGTTGTAGAATAGCAGACCGCTTTCGCAGATCGGGCTTTTCTGCGGAACCAAGGCGCACTCGCCCAAATACCGGGCACCCTCGTCCATGTCAAGAATGGTGTTCAGCAGCTCCTCGCCCACCTCGGCGTGGGCCTCCACCACCTTGCCGCCTTCAAAGCGCATGGAGAAATTGTCGATCAACTGTCCCTGATAGCTCAGGGGCTTGGTGGAGTAGACGATGCCCTCGGCTTCGCCCCGCTTGGGAGAGATGAAGCACTCCTCTGTGGGGATGTTGGGGTTGAACACGATGCCCTGACGGCTCTTTTCCGCGCCGCCGCAGAAAACAGCATCGGGAATCATGCCCACAGTCAGATCCGTTCCGTTTTCGGCAGTATAGTGAAGCTGACGGATCTGCAGGCTGTTAAGGTAAGCGCAGCGGTCACGCAGATTGGCATTGTGCTTTTCCCACGCCGCCACGGGATCGTCACCCACCCGGGACGCGGCAATGATTGCCTCCCACAGCTTCTCCACCGCCTTGCCCTTGGGCAGCTCCGGGAACATCTTCTTCGCCCAAGCCACACCGGGAACAGCGGCGATGCACCATTGCTGCCTGCCCTCCCGCTGGTCGATATAGGGCTTTAAGATGGGATAGGAGAGCTGCCGCGCCTTTGCCAGCTTTTCCATATTGATGCCCTTCAAGCCGTCGGGATCTTCAGAGATGATATGCAGCTTGCAGGGCAGGGTCTCCGTCCAATGCTTCTGCCGCTCCTCCTGCCACTTCCGCACCGTGCCCATAGTCTTGACGGTCTGATACCGGGCATGAATCTTCTCCAAGGGCTGATAATTCCACTGCACCGTGACCTCCCGTGCCTTAGCCTTGTAGCACTCCTCCACCACCAGCTTGATAAATTCCGGCTGATCCAACTCTGCATAAATCAGCACGTCCTGCCCTTTCTGCACATTGATGCCGGTGCGGACGATCAGGCGGGCGTACTCCCGCAATACGGTTTTCTTCATAACGATGCTCCTTCCGAATGGTTTTTCTTATCTTAACAGATTTTGCCCAAACCGTCAATGTATTCATTCTTAAAGACTGGTTTTCACCGCGCCGTGTTACAATATTTTAATAAAAATCCATCTTCCCTCTTGTAAAATTCGCCGTTTTGGCGTATACTCTATGTAAATTTTATTAAGCAAGAGAGGGAATGTCATGGAACTGATCACCGTTCGTGAGCTCTTCAGAAACACCGAGGCATACGCCGGCAAGGAAATCGAGGTCGGCGGCTGGGTTCGTAACCGCCGTCCCAGCAAGCAATTCGGCTTCATCGTCCTGAACGACGGTACTTATTTTACACCTGTTCAGGTGGTCTATAACGATACCATCCCCAATTTTCAGGAAATCTCCAAAATCAACATCGGCGCGGCACTGATCGTCAAGGGTACGCTGGTGCTGACTCCGGACTCCAAGCAGCCCTTTGAGCTTCAGGCCAGCTCCGTCACCGTGGAAGGCCCTTCCACCGGCGACTATCCCCTGCAGCCTAAGCGGCATTCCATGGAGTTCCTGCGCTCCATCACCCACCTGCGCCCCCGGACGAATACCTTCCAGGCCGTGTTCCGTGTCCGCAGCCTTGCCGCCATGGCGATCCACCAGT
>CAZAOL010000182.1:0-2102 GCA_964486785.1 uncultured Oscillospiraceae bacterium | reverse complement strand
GGGTTACACAGACCCATCCAGCGACGGGGGGTAACACCGTTGGTCTTGTTCTGGAACCGCTCGGGGAAGGCAGCGTACCACTCCTTGAAGCAGTCATCCTTCAGAATCTGAGAGTGGATCTCGGCAACGCCGTTGACATAGGTGCCCACGTACACGCTCAGGTTCGCCATATGGGCGGTGTTGTCCTTCACCACAAACAGGTTGGGATGCTCGGACTTCAGCTTCTCGTCAATACGGCAGATGATGTCCACGATCTCCGGCACAACGGAACGCAGCAGATCCAGATTCCACTTCTCCAGAGCCTCACCCATAACAGTATGGTTGGTGTAGGAGAAGGTCTTCTGTGCCACATCGAAGGCCTGATCGAAGTTCATGCCCTCCGCCATCAGCAGACGTATCAGCTCGGGGATGGACATGGCGGGGTGGGTGTCGTTGAGCTGCACAGCGTAATGCTCCGCGAAATGGCTCAGATCCTTGCCGTGGGACAGCTTGTAGGTGCGCAGCATATCCTGCAGGGAAGCAGAGGACAGCACGTACTGCTGCTTGATACGCAGACGCTTGCCCTCCCAAGTGGAGTCGTTGGGGTAGAGAACACGGGTGATATCCTCAGCCTTGTTCTTCTGTGCCAAGGCCCGCAGGTAGTCCTGATCGTTGAAGGCGTTGAAATCCAGCTCCTCCTCGGCCTCGCACTGCCACAGGCGCAGAGTGTTGATATTGTCGGTGCCGTAGCCAATCACGGGCACATCGTAAGGAACAGCCAGCACGGTATGATCCGGGAACTTGACCCGCACCGTGTGGTTGTAACGGCGGTAGGACCAGGGATCGCCGTACTTTGTCCAGTCGTCGGCGACCTCTACCTGACTGCCCTTGGTGTCGAAGCTCTGCTTGAACAGGCCGAAGCGGTAACGCAGGCCGTAGCCGGACAGGGGCACATTGATGCTGGCAGCGGAATCCAAGAAGCAGGCAGCCAGACGGCCCAAACCGCCGTTGCCCAAAGCCGCGTCCTCGATGTCCTCCAGCACAGCCAGATCCACACCGCGCTCAGCAAAGAGCTGCTTCATTTCATCCAAAATACCCAGATTGTACAGGTTGGAGTACACCAGCCGGCCAATCAGGTACTCAGCGGACAGATAGTAAGCCTTCCGCTGAGGCATACGGGTCTTCTTAGCATGATTCCAGTTGTCGGAAATGGCCATCATCACGGCCTGACCCAGTGCCTCATGCAGCTCCTGAGGAGTTGCCTCCTGCAGGGAAACGTCGTAGGTATACTTAAGCTGGGCCTCCGTCCACATAACAATGTTCTGACAGTTGTATTTCATAGTAAGCTCTCCTATATGAAAGGGTGGTATTTTTATGTATCAAGCCAACCGGCCGTAAAGCTGAGTCAGCTTACGGATCTTTTGTGCCAGCTCGGAGTTGATCACGCCATCCTTGGCTCTCCAAATCCAGTTGGTGCCGTCGCACTTACCGGGGAAATTCATTCGGGCATCTCCGCCCAGATCCAGATAATCCTGCATTTGGACAATCGCCATGTCGGACACGGAGCTCATGGCGGTGCGGATCACGCCCCAAACCAGTCCTTCGTCCTCAGACAGCCGCATATACTCGGAAGCATAGGCCACCGCATCCGCGGACGCGGTATCGAACCATTGCCGCATAGTCATATTGTCATGAGTTCCGGTGTAGCATACACTGTTAGCGGGATAAGAGTGCGGCAGGTAATCGGAGGGTTCCCGGGAATCAAAGGCAAACTCCAAAATCTTCATGCCGGGATAGCCGGAGGCATCTCTCAGATCCAAAACCTCCTGAGTCAGGAAGCCCAAATCCTCGGCGATGAAGCGGATGTGGGGCAGTTGCTCCTTCACGGCGTTGATAAAGCCCATGCCGGGTCCCTTGACCCACCAGCCGTTGCGGGCGGTGCTGTCGCAGAAGGGAACAGACCAGTATGCCTCAAAGCCCCGGAAATGATCCATGCGGATCACATCATACAGCTTGCCTGCGGCAGCCAAACGGCGGATCCACCAGGAGTAGCCATCCTGTGCCAGCACGTCCCAGCGGTACAGGGGGTTGCCCCAAAGCTGACCGTCGGCGGAGAAGGCATC
>CAZAOL010000181.1:0-2121 GCA_964486785.1 uncultured Oscillospiraceae bacterium | reverse complement strand
GCAACACCGCCCGGGCCGTAGCCTTCGTAGGTGATGGATTCGTAGTTGTCGCCGCCGCCCGCGCCGGCAGCCTTCTCAAGGCAGCGTTTGATGTTATCGTTGGGCATATTGGCGGCCTTTGCCTTGGTGATAACGGTGGCAAGGCGGGAGTTGTTGGCGGGATCGGTAATACCGCCGCCCTCCTTTACAGCCACGATCAGCTCCTTGGCAATCTTGGTAAAGGCGGCAGCACGCTTGGCATCCTGCGCGCCCTTGGTCTTTTGAATGTTATGCCATTTGGAATGTCCGGACATAAGTATCTTCCTCTCTGAAAAAGTCTGCTATATTTTAACACCCGATTTGGGAAAAATCAACCGCTTTCAAAAGAATTTCATGCAGTCCCGGTTATTTTTTGAAATAATCACCTGAATTTCCGGGAAGGCGGCGGAAAGCCGCTCTGCCAGCACCGGAACAATGGGAGCTTCGGTGTGGAAGTGTCCGGCGTCGATCAGGTTGATGCCCAGCTCCTGCGCGTCCCAGAATTGATTGTATTTCACGTCGGAGGTAACGAAGGTATCACAGCCGGCTTTGGCGGCATCGGGCAACGCTCCGGCGCAAGCACCGCCGCCTACTGCGACCCGGTGGACAGGGCGTCCTCCATCTACATACCGCAGTCCCTCACAGCCCAAGGCGGTTTTGACTGCGGAAAGGAATTGGGACAGCTCCTGCGGCTTTACCTGACCGCAGCGCAGAAGTCCCCACGGGCGGCCCTGTTCGTCTGTGCCGCTGGGGTCGATGACCTCTATATCCGAAAGCCCCAGTACCGTGGCAAGACGATGGTTCACACCCTCCGGGGCGCAGTCTAAATTGGTGTGGGCGTTGATCGCGCCGATGCCGCTGCGGCACAGAAGCATAATGGATCTGCCTATGGCAGTCTGATCCGTAACGGAATTGACAGGACGGAAAATTAAGGGATGGTGAGTGACGATCAGCTCCGCGCCAAGCTCTGCCGCCTCCCGGCACACCGGCTCGAAGGGGTCTAAAGCTACCAAAATTTTGGTAACCGGCTGGGCGGGACTTCCGCACAGCAAACCCACATTATCCCAATCCATTTTCATATTCTTGGGGGCAAGGGTTTCCAAATACGCCAAAATATCAGCCGTGGTGGTCATAGATCTGATCCTCCATTTCCTTAAGTGAGCGCAGCAGGCTCTCATATTCCGGCAGCCGGGGGCTTTCGCTGTGGCGAAGTCCGGCTACGGTGGTTTCTATACCGCCCAAGACCCGCTCATAGAAAGCAGGCAGCAGCGGGGAAGCGTCTTCCAGCAGTGCGGGGGAGATGTGGTATTGGGCAGGGGACAGGGGCGAACAGGGGCAATAAACTGCCTCCATAACGGGATAAATGAATTTTCCGTCCTGCGCCAGGGTTTCCCGAAGGATCTGCCAGCCGTTTTCATACAGGTATTTACGCAGCTCCGGCCGGCGGGACTGACATTGGAGAATCAGGCGGTATTGCCCGCTTCTCAGCCATGGCGCGGCATCCAAAATGGAAATGATGGTATCCGCGCCCATTCCGGCGCACACCGCGGTGTCGAAGTCCCGGGGGATATTTCTCATACCGTCGGAAAGGTAAAAGGACATTTTATCCCGGACGGAGAATTTCAGGGCGTTGCGCATGGCACTTTGCAGAGGCTGCTCCTTCACATCCGCGGCAATGACGGTTCGCGCGATGCCGCTGCGCAGCAGATGGATCCCCAGATAACCGTGGTCACAGCCGATGTCTGCCACCCGGTCGCCGGGGCGGATGAAATTGCAGCAGGCCAAAAGCCGGTTGGAAAGGGGGATTTTCATAGGATGTCCTCCGTGAAAGAATACCGCCCCGGCGAGTGCGGGGCGGTGTTGCCGGTGTTATTCAGCGGCGTTTTCCTGATTGGCTTCGTATGCCTCAAGAAAATGGTTGAGCTGAGCAAGGAAATCGTCACAGTCGATGCCGTGAACCATGCAGGCCTCCTCTACGGTCTCACCCCGGGAAGAGGGGCAGCCAAGGCAGTGCATTCCGATGGCGAAAAACAGGGGAGCGGCGTGGGGCGCGATGTCCAGCACGTCACCGATGATGGTTTCCTTTTCAATCTTTACAGCCAT
>CAZAOL010000180.1:0-2167 GCA_964486785.1 uncultured Oscillospiraceae bacterium | reverse complement strand
TGGTGCAGAACTACCTGAACTACGGCAATTTCCTCTCCGCTGTGATCAATTTCTTCATTCTCGCCTTCGTGGTGTTCATGCTGGTGAAGGGACTGAACAAGCTGACTGAAATCGGCAAGAAGAAGGAAGAAGAAGTTCCCGAGGAACCTCCCGCACCCCCCGCTCCCTCCGCTGAGGAAGTGCTGCTGACCGAGATTCGGGATCTTCTGAAGGACAAATAAGGCATTTTTACCAAAATAACAATAAATATTTTGACAAATACGCCTAATGGATTTATAATCTATCCATTAGGCGTATTTTTATCAAAAAGGAAGAACCGGATTATGTTCAAGATTGTTTGTAAAAAGGAATTGAATTCCTCCGTCACGCTGATGGAGCTGGAAGCTCCCTATATTGCCAAGAAGGCTAAGGCCGGACAGTTTATTATCTTCCGAATCGACGAGCAGGGCGAACGTGTGCCCCTGACCATTGCCGGATATGACCGGGAGAAAGGTACGGTTACCATTATTTTCCAAAAGGTTGGCTTCTCCACCGTTGCTTTGGGTGGGCTGAAGGAAGGAGACTTTATTCGGGATTTGGTTGGCCCCTTGGGGAAACCCACCCCTGTGGAGGGTAAGAAAAAGGTATGCGTGGTGGGCGGCGGTGTCGGCTGCGCCATTGCGCTGCCCTCTGCCGCAGCCTTTAAGGAGGCCGGCGCGGAAGTCACGGTGATCGTGGGCTTTCGCGGCAAGGATATTGTAATCTTGGAGGAGGAGTTCCGGGCGGTTGCCGACCGGCTGATCCTTATGACCGATGATGGCTCTTACGGCCGTCACGGCTTGGTCACCCAGCCCTTGCAGGAGCTGCTGGAGTCCGGCGAGGAATTTGACGAGGTGCTGGCCATTGGCCCGATTCCCATGATGAAGTTCGTGTCCCTCACCACCAAGCCTTTCGGCGTCCACACCAGCGTTTCCCTCAACCCCATTATGGTGGACGGCACGGGGATGTGCGGCGGCTGCCGGGTCACCGTGGGCGGTCAGACCCGGTTCGCCTGCGTTGACGGCCCGGAATTTGACGGCCATCAGGTGGATTTTGACGAGCTGATGAAGCGCAACGGCGTCTATCGCGATTTTGAAGCCGCCCATACCTGCCGCATGGATGCCATGGGCAGGAAACTGATCGAGTAAGGAGACTGCTATGGCTAATATGACTTTGGTAAAGATCCCTATGCCGGAGCAGGATCCCAACGTTCGCGCCCGGAACTTTAAAGAGGTGGCACTGGGCTACACCGCCGAAATGGCTATGGCGGAAGCCGACCGCTGTTTAGGCTGTAAAAACCCCAAATGCGTAGAGGGTTGTCCCGTAAACGTGCGGATTCCTGAGTTTATCGCCAAGGTACGTCAGGGAGATTTTAAGTCCGCCTATGAGATCATCACCTCCACCAACGCGCTGCCTGCCCTGTCCGGCAGAGTCTGCCCTCAAGAAAGCCAGTGCGAGG
The DNA here is from genome assembly GCA_964486785.1 of uncultured Oscillospiraceae bacterium. Taxonomy (GTDB): domain Bacteria; phylum Bacillota; class Clostridia; order Oscillospirales; family Oscillospiraceae; genus Faecousia. Next base: position 690 of record CAZAOL010000180.1, on the reverse strand, counting down.
CCCGGTGCGTCCGTGGCATGAAGGGTGAGCCGGTGGCAATCGGACGCATGGAGCGGTTCGTTGCGGACTGGTATCGGGAAAACATCAACGAAATGCCGCAAAAAACGCCATCCAACGGCAAAAAAGTCGCCGTGGTGGGCAGCGGGCCTGCAGGCATGACCGCCGCCTCCGACCTTGCCAAGAAGGGCTATTCCGTCACCATGTTCGAGGCTCTGCACACCGCCGGCGGCGTGCTGGTCTACGGTATCCCGGAATTCCGTCTGCCCAAGGCCATCGTCGCCAACGAGATCGCCAAGCTGGAAGCTCAGGGCGTAGAGGTCATGACCAATATGGTCATCGGACGGGTGCTGACTTTGGACGAGCTGTTTGAAATGGGCTATGAGGCGGTGTTTGTAGGCAGCGGCGCGGGACTTCCCATGTTTATGAATATCCCCGGCGAAAGCCTGAACGGCGTGTTCTCCGCCAACGAATATCTGACCCGTACCAATCTGATGAAGGCTTATCACCCGGATGCGGATACCCCCATCATCCAATCCCGGGCGGTGGCGGTAGTAGGCGGCGGAAATGTGGCGATGGATGCCGCCCGGTGCGCCATGCGGCTGGGCGCGGAGAAGGTGTACATCGTCTACCGCCGCAGCGACGCGGAAATGCCCGCCCGTCTGGAGGAGCAGCACCACGCCAAGGAGGAGG
>CAZAOL010000179.1:0-2184 GCA_964486785.1 uncultured Oscillospiraceae bacterium | reverse complement strand
TACCCGGTGCTGGAACGTGCAGCAGGGCTGTATGCTTCAATGGCTGGACGATAGCCGGGTCATTTATAACGATTTTCGGGATGGCAGCTTCTGCGCCGTGGTGCTGGACGTTTTTTCCGGGGAGAGCCGGGTGCTTCCTATGCCGGTCTACAGCGTGGCGGCGGACGGCAGCTTCGCGCTGACGCTGGACTTTACCCGCCTGCACCGCCTGCGTCCCGGCTATGGCTACTGCAATCTGCCGGAGCAGACCGCCGGGGAAAAATGCCCGGATAAAACCTGCATTTGGCGGATGGAGCTTGCTACAGGAGCCGTTACGCCCTTGTTCCGGTATGCCGATTTGGCGGCACTGGAGCCCAGACCGGAGATGGACGGTGCGGAGCACAAGGTCAATCACCTGATGATCGCGCCGGACGGAAAACGGTTCATGGTGCTGCACCGCTGGCTGGTGGGAGGACGGAAGTTCACCCGTTTGGTCACCGGTGACTGTGTGGGCGGCGGTCTGCGCTGTGTGTTGGACGACGATTTCGTATCCCACTGCTGCTGGAAAAACAGCGGCGAGATCCTCACCTTTGCCCAGAAAAAGGGGCAGGGTCGGGGCTATTTCCTGCTTCGTGACGGTGGAGCGGATTGCGTCCACCTGTGGCAGAGCTTAGTGGGGGACGGACATCCCACCTACGGCCCGGATGGGCGTGTGGTGACGGACTCCTATCCCGACCGCCGGAGAGTTGCCAATATCTATATTCTGGAGGAGGACAGGCCGGAGCCAAAGGTGGTCGCCCGGGTGTTTGCTCCCTTCCGGTATGATAACGATGTCCGCTGCGACCTGCATCCCCGGTGGAGCAGGGACGGCGCGTCTGTTTGCTTCGACGGCGTGTTTGAGGGCAAGCGGGGACTGTACCGCGTGGATGTAAAGAGGGACTGAAATGAAGGAAAAGCCTTTGATTACCATTGTTGTGCCGGTTTACAAGGTGCCCTACGCGCTGCTTCGCAGAAGTCTTGACAGCCTGTGCGCCCAAACCTGCGACGATTTTGAGGCGGTTCTGATCGATGACGGCTCGCCGGACGAATGTGGCGCGATCTGCGACGAATACGCCGAAAAGAATCCCTTTATGCGGGTGATCCATCAGAAAAACGGCGGTCTGAGCGTGGTGCGTAACAACGGCATCGACAGCGCCAAGGGCGACTGGGTATGCTTTTTGGACGGCGACGATTGGATCGAGCCCGATACCGTGGCGTTTGCCAAGGAATACATCCGCCAATGCCCTGATGGGGACATCCTGATTTGGGATGAATATTACGACATTGGGGATACGGTGAAGAAAAACTGCTTCTTAGGTGAGCAGGTGGAAGGCACGCTGTGCTTTCAGGGGGCGGACAAGGAGGAGCTGATCGGTCGGATCCTGCCCTCCAAGGTGGCAAAGCCCCAGCCGTTGGCCATTGTAGACATTGGCACTGCCAACGCCAGAGCCTACCGCAAGGCGTTTTTGCAGGAGCAGAAGGTGTATAACCAGCCCGGACTGAAACGGACGCAGGACAATGTGTTCAATCTGTGGGCATTTCACAAGGCGGGGAAGATCTACTACCGCTGCCAGCGGCTGTACCACTATGTGTACAGTCCCGACGCCGCTACCCGGCGGTATACCCCGGATGTGGCGGATACCATGTACTTCCTGTATGAATGTATGGAGGATTTTGTCCGCCAGACACGAAATACCGAGGAATACCGCCAGCGGCTGTATCTGCGGTTCATGCGGATCTTGTCCCGCTGTTTTGAGCTGAATTACGCGAATCCTGACAATCCAGCCAAGCGGAAGGTACGGCTCGCGCAGGCGGAGAAGGACATGAACCGTCCCCTGTTCCGGGAGGCGATCGAAAACTGCGATGTCAGCGGTCAGGCCTTCCGAATCCGGCTGATCGCATTCCTGCTTCGCAAACGGATGTATCGGGGAATGTTCGCGCTGGTGCGGATCAATGCCATGACCCGCAACGCAAGACTGAAGATGAGAAAAGGTTAAGGAGGCGGCCCTATGCCAAAGCTGTCTGTGGTTGTACCTGTGTACAATGTAGAAAAATATATCGGTGAAATGATCGAAAGTCTGCAAAAGCAGACCCTGCGGGATCTGCAGATTATTTTGGTGGACGACGGAAGTCCCGACCGCAGCGGTGAGATCTGCGATGAATACG
>CAZAOL010000178.1:0-2200 GCA_964486785.1 uncultured Oscillospiraceae bacterium | reverse complement strand
AACGGATTCTCACGCCTGCTGACGCAGGCTCAGAATGACAAGGGCTTTCTTAACTGAATGACATTGTCCCCTTGAGGGGAGGCTTTGATCAACAACCGTTTATCACAGGTGTAATTATGAATGGAATTGTAATTGTGGACAAGCCCGCCGGCTGGACCAGTCAGGATGTCACCGCCCGGCTGCGCCGTGTGTTCAATACCCGGCGGATCGGTCACGGCGGCACTCTTGACCCTATGGCCACCGGCGTACTGCCGGTGTTTGTGGGCAGAGCCACCCGGGGGGTGGAGTTTTTTGAGCACGCGGAAAAATGCTACGAAGCCACCCTCCGCCTTGGCATCACCACCGACACCGAGGACACCACCGGCACGGTGCTGACCCGGCAGAGCGTGACCCTGTCGGAGCAGGAGTTTTTGGACATTCTTCCCCGTTTCCGGGGGGAGCTGATGCAGATCCCCCCCATGTACTCCGCCATAAAGATCGACGGGAAAAAGCTGTGCGATTTAGCCCGCAAGGGAACGGAAGTGGAGCGTCCGGCACGGAAGATCACCGTTTTCCGGCTGGAATGTCTGGAATTTTCCGGAGATACCGCCCGTCTGCTGGTGCATTGCTCCAAGGGCACGTATATCCGCACCTTGTGCAAGGATATCGGTCAGGCTCTGGGCTGCGGCGGCTGCATGGCGGCACTGCGGCGGGTGCAGGCAGGAGAATATACCGTCTCCGAAGCCGTTCCTCTGCTGGAGCTGCTGGACGCGGAAAAGCCGGAGGAATATCTCCGACCAGTGGACACCATGTTCCGAAACCATCCGGCGGTGACTCTCACCCCCAATCAGGAAAAACGCTGCCGCAACGGCAACCCCTTCTCCCTCCCCTTGGCGGACGGTCTGTACCGGGCATACAGCCAAACCGGGGAATTTCTCATGCTGGCGCAGGCCGAGGGCGGAGTTTTGTCAACTGTTAAGAGCTTTTTTGAGGTTTGACGGAAATGGAACAAAAAACCGTTTTTGCCTTGGGCTTTTTTGACGGAGTCCATTTGGGGCATCAGGCATTGCTGGCGGAGTGTCGCCGCATGGCGGACAGTATGGGCTGTCAAGCCGGCGTATTTACCTTCCTCGGACACCCGGATGCCTTGGTCAATGGCGTGAATGTGGGGCTGATCAACACCCCCGCCGACCGGCTGGGGTTGCTGAAAAAATACGGCATGGATACCGTAGTGGAGCTGCCCTTTGACCGTCCGCTTATGAATATGCCCTACCTGAGCTTTTTCCGTATGCTGGTAGATACCTACCACGCCGCCGGAGTGATTTGCGGAGAAAACTTCCGCTTTGGCTGCCGTGGGGAGGGCAACGCCGAAAGGCTGCTGGAGCTCTGTCGGTGCGAAGGCATCGGCTGTACCGTTGTCCCCGAGCTAAAAAAGGACGGCATTGTGATCTCCTCCACCCATATCCGCACGCTGCTGGAACGGGGGGATGTACAAGCCGCTGAGAGCTTTTTGGGGCATCGCCACATCCTCACCGGAATGGTAGTCCACGGGCGGCATTTGGGGCACACCATTGGGATCCCCACAGCAAATCTGACGCTGCCTGCCGAGCTGCTGACCCCGAAATTCGGGGTGTATGTCTGTCTGGCCACGGCGGAGGGCAGAAGCTATCCCGCGGTGACCAACGTAGGTATGCGCCCCACCGTAGGCGGTCACCATGTGACGGTAGAGCCTTGGCTTTTGGATTTTGACGGGGATCTTTACGGCAAGGAGCTGACGCTGGAATTTTGCCGTTTTCTTCGTCCGGAAAACAAATATCCGTCGCTGGAGCAGCTTAAATCGCAGATTGAAAAAGATGGGCTGGAAACCCGAAAATTCTTCGAAAAATAATGAAAAATCCCCTTTACAATGGGGAAAACTTATGATATGATAGCCAAGCTGGCGTCAAGCTGGACACATCCCGCCGCGCGGTTTCGGGACGACACCGACCCCTTACTGGGCTGCCGGGAGATAATATGAAAGGTGGAAAAAACCATGATTCAAAAGGAAAAGAAGACTCAGGTCATTCTGGACAACGCTACCCACGAGGGCGATACCGGTTCTCCCGAGGTTCAGGTCGCTATCCTGACCGCTCGCATCAACGAACTGACCGATCACCTGCGCACCCACAAGCATGACAACCACTCCCGCCGTGGTCTGCTGATGATGGTTGGTAAGCGCCGC
>CAZAOL010000177.1:0-2225 GCA_964486785.1 uncultured Oscillospiraceae bacterium | reverse complement strand
GGTGGCAGGCTCTACCACATCCGGACGCTTGATGTTCAGCTTGTCGCAGTCGGCAAAGAACGCGTCGGTGTAATACTGAGCGATCTCCATTACAGACTTGTTTTCCCGCTTCGCGCCCTTGAGCATCTTATCCTCGCCGGTATCGGCATCGGATGCCAAATGCCCCACGTCGGTGATGTTCATGACACGCTTGACATTGTAGCCCTGATAGCGCAGTGCCTTTTCCAGCACATCCTCCATGATATAAGTGCGCAGATTGCCGATATGGGCGAAATGATACACTGTCGGGCCGCAGGTGTACATCTTCACCAGATCCGGCGAATTGGGCTGAAACAGCTCCTTTTTATGGGAAAGAGAATTATAAAGATACATATTGGACCTCCTAAAAAAATAACGCCCCTTATACGAAATCGTACAAGAGGCGGGTCTGGGCTGACTCGCGGTTCCACTCTCATTTATCACTCAAAACAGCATTCGCTCCCGGACGCACGTTCACGGACCTGACCTGCCGGGGCTTCCAGCCAAGACCCCCGCTCTCTGACGGCTCGGTATCGCTACTCTTTCCGTTCATCACGATATTGACTTTGGTTTATTTTATCATCCCGCCGCCCCGTTTGTCAAGTAGTCAACGCGGCAGAGAACGGATTCCTCTGCTTCGGTCAGAATCATCATGTATTAACGCCGCGATAAATGAAAATATATGTCATCCCGAGCGGAGCAAAGCAGAGTCGAAGAATGACAGCTTTTTTATAGCATTGACATACAACACAGCAAGCTCCCAAAGCCTTCTCCCCTCTTGCCCGCGCCGTCAAGATATGCTATGATATACAAAAACCAGGAGGAATGTGTGATGAAGCGTACGCTCCTTATTCTTTTATGTATGTGCCTATTTCTGACAGCCTGCGCCCAGCCCGAGCACGAGCAGGAATCCGCGCCTGCCCCCTCTCAGGAGGAGACTGTCCCCATCATGGGCGAATTTCCTCAGGAAACGCCCCCGGACTATCCCGTGCAGGCGATCTCCATGCCCACGGTAACGGAATCGGTTTGTGCCGAGGATGACCGGGTCATCTTCCAAAGCGTTTATCCCCAGTTCGCGGTTACTCTTGAGGACGAAGCCGTGGCCGCCGCCATCACCGGGAGCTTGCAGAGCCGGCTGGACAGCCTGCGTCAGGAGGCCGGGCGTATTCAGACTATGGCGCAGGAGGACTACGCCGGAGACTCCGGCTGGATGGCCTACTATGCCAAAGCAGACTATACTCCCCAGCGGATGGATCACATTCTCAGCCTTTACGGCACGCAGCAGTGCTACAGCGGCGATGCCCACCCCAGCCTGATCACCGATTCCGTCACCTTCGACCTGACCACCGGCAACGTCCTGACCTTGGGTGAGCTGCTGGAGGAGGGTTGGTCCGGGGAAGCATTGGCAGAAATGGTATCCCAATCCCTTGCCCCGCTGTCCTCCATGCTCTACGCCGACTACAGCGAGATCATTTCCCAACGCTTTTCCACCCATGGGGAGGATTTGACCAACTGGTACCTGTCAGAAAACGGACTGTGCTTCCACTTCTCTCCCTACGAGATCTCCGCTCCCGCCAGCGGCACCGTTACCGCGCTGATTCCCTACGATCAGCTTCAGGGACTGCTTCGGACAGAGTATTTTCCCGAAGCCCTTTCCGGCGCGGGCAGCGTACTGATGGCCGCGGAAGCTCCGGAAACGGAGGACGGAACGCATATTTCGCTTACGCTGGACGCAAACGGTGAAACGCTTATTTTGTACACACTGGGTGCAGTAACGGATCTGCGGATCGAAACAGGCAGGCAGACGGAAGAAGGCTTCCAAGCCACCCATACCGTATTCGCCGCCAACGCCCTGTGTGTGGGTGACCGCATCACCCTCACCGCCGACCCTGACAGCGTTCTGCAGCTTACCTACCGCTGCGGCGATCAAAAAACCACCGCCCCCATCCTTTTCCCGTAGCCCCCACTCCCTTTTACGGGAAAACAACCGCCCAAAAGGCTATTTTACAGAGGGATTGCACAAAGACAGACCTTACAAAGATTCCCCTCGCACGGTTGTGTACGAGGGAAATCCGAGACTGTCAAAAAGTGGTGTCATTCCGAGGGAGCGAAGCGACCGTGGGAATCTCAATTAAAAACTACGCAGTAAGGTTGTCAAAGGAATAAAATGAGATTGCCACGTCGGCCCGCAAGGGGCCTCCTCGCAA
>CAZAOL010000176.1:0-2230 GCA_964486785.1 uncultured Oscillospiraceae bacterium | reverse complement strand
GCACAAGTGGTGCAACTACTGGTTCCATGTTCATCATCTGAACACCAACGACGGAAAAATGTCCAAGTCCAAGGGCGAATTCCTGACAGTCTCCCTGCTGGAAAGCAAGGGCTACGATCCCATGGCTTACCGGCTGTTCTGCCTGCAGAGCCATTATCGCCGGAATCTGGTATTCACATGGGAAAATCTGGACAACGCGGCAGGTGCTTATGAAAAGCTGATCGCCAAGATCGCCGCCCTGACCGATGGCGGCGACGTGGATGCCGACGCGCTGGCGGCATTAAAGGAGCGGTTCAACAATGCCCTGAACGGAGATCTGAATACCTCCTTGGCCATTACGGCGGTATATGATGTGCTGAAGGCGAAATGCTCCGATGCCACCAAGCTGGCGGCACTGGAGGATTTTGACCGGGTGCTTTCTTTGAATCTGCTGTCCGCCGCCCAAAAGCTGCGGGATAAGCAGGCGCAGGAGGAGGCGGCTTCCGCCGATCCCGAAATCGATGCCTTGGTGGCTCAGCGCACCGCCGCGAAGAAGGCGAAGGACTTCGCCACCGCAGATCGCATCCGGGACGAGCTGAAGGCCAAGGGAATTGAGATCATCGACACGCCTCAGGGCGCGAAGTGGAGAAAAGTATGAAGCTGCTGATTTTAGATGGCAACTCCGTAATCAACAGAGCCTACTATGGCATGAAGCCCCTTACCAACCGTGAGGGGCTTTATACCCATGCGATCTTCGGTTTTTTGAATATTCTGGAGCGGATGGAGCGGGAAGAAACACCGGATGCGGTGTGTGTCGCCTTTGATCTGGAAGGGCCTACCTTCCGACATGACCGCTTTGACGGCTATAAGGCCACCCGCCACGGGATGCCGGAGGAGCTGGCAATGCAGATGCCGGTGATGAAGCAGGTGCTGCAGGCCATGAACATTCCCATTTATGAATGTCAGGGCTGGGAAGCGGACGATGTAATCGGCACCGTGGGCAGGATCTGCTCCGAAAGCGGCTGGGAGTGCGTGATTGTTACCGGCGATCGGGATTCTTTGCAGCTCATTGATGAATATGTGCACGTGAAGCTGGTGATCACCCGGGCGGGGCAGACCACCGCTACCTTGTACACCCAGGAGAAATTCCGGGAGGAATACGGCTTTGACCCTCAAAGGCTTGTAGATCTCAAGTCTTTGATGGGGGATTCCTCCGACAATATCCCCGGTGTAAAGGGCGTGGGAGAAAAGACCGCCAAGGAGCTGCTGGTTCGCTTTGGCACCTTGGATGGGGTCTATGAAAACCTTGCCGATCCCTCTATCCGTCCCAAGCTGAGAGAGAAGCTGGAAGCAGATCGGATTAATGCCTATTTGTCCTATGAGCTGGCGACCATCTGCCCCGACGCGCCCATTGAGTTTACGCCCAAGGACGCGTTGATCCGCCCCTACAACCGGGCGGAGCTGTACACCCTGTTCCAGCGGCTGGAATTTGTTCGGCTGATCGATAAGTACGGTCTGCGTGGCGCGGCGCAGGAGGCAAGCTCACCGGAAAAGCCCGCGCCCACAGCCCTTCCCAAAGCGGATACCCCTCCGGCAGATGGCGTTCCCTGTGCGCTGTATCTTGCGCCGGACGGCTCTTTGGGACTGGCATGGGAGCAGGGCGTTTGCGCTCTGACCCCCTTGGAGCTGAGAATGAACCCCTCCGTGCTGTCCGGCAGAGAGGGCTGTGTTTGCCACGATTTAAAAACCACCCTGCATCGGCTGGACGAGCTGGAGCTGAACCACTGCGGCTTTGATTTTGATACCGCCTTGGCTGCCTACAATCTGAATCCTTCTCAATCGGATTATCCGGTGAGCAAGCTGGCAACCAATTTTTTGGGGATCAGCGTGGAGGATGGAGATGCCGCGGCCTGTGCCGAGGCGATCTGGCATTTGCGCCCCGTACTTTTGGAGGAACTGAAAAAGCAGGGGATGGAGGAGCTGTATCAGACCGTCGAGCTGCCCCTGTGCCCGGTGCTTTACCGCATGGAAAAGGCGGGTGTCGCCATCGACCGGCAGCAGCTTGCCCAATTCGGAGAAATGCTGGCACAGCGGATTGCCGACTGTGAAGCGGTGATCTATGGCTACTCCGGCGAGCAGTTCAACATCAACTCCACCAAGCAGTTGGGGGAGCTGCTGTTCGACAAGCTGGGGCTGCCCCCGGTGAAAAAGACCAAGACCGGCTATTCCACCAATGTGGAGGTGCTGGAAA
>CAZAOL010000175.1:0-2326 GCA_964486785.1 uncultured Oscillospiraceae bacterium | reverse complement strand
ACCAATCTTCAGCATGGTATTACACCTCCAAAACTTCGATATAATCAGGATAATCGTCCCGCAGGTTGATCAGCGTAAGCATCATTCCGGCCAGCACGGCCTGAACGGCTTCCTCCTCATCGCAAGCCGCGGGGAGGGTCAGGGTGATTTGGGCACCATCGTCCTTCACCCGAACCTTGGCCTTGGCACCGCAAACATCGTTGACGGTAGCTTCAGCCATCATAACAGCGGTGGAGATCGCCGCGCAAACAATGTCCGCGCCGGCTTCCGCGTAGCCGCTGTGTCCGGAGATGCAGAATCCTGTGATCCTGTCCTCCTGAGTAAAAAATTCGCATCTGGTCATAGCTTACAGGGCGATTCTGGTGATTTCCACCTTGGTGTAGGGCTGACGGTGACCGATGTGCTTCTTCTCACCCTTCTTGGGCTTGTACTTGAACACGTCGATCTTCTTGCCCTTGCCGTTCTTAACGACCTTCGCCTCCACCACAGCGCCCTCCACCACGGGAGTGCCGATCTTGGAGTCGCCGCCGTCCAGCACAGCCAGAACCTGATCGAAGCTCACAGTGGCTTCAACCTCGGCATCCAGCTTCTCGATGTAGAGGACGTCGCCCTCTGCCACGGTGTACTGCTTGCCACCGGTAACGATAACTGCCTTCATTTCTTTTTCACCTACTTTATATTGTGTAGTCTCGCTCTAAAGGCGGGTGCAGAGCGCACCAACTTAAGCCCCTTCGATGCGGCCTGACTATTTTAGCATCCGTTTCCATAAAAGTCAAGAAGTTTTTCCCGCTTTTTCTTGCTATTTTCCCGCTTCTTTGCTATACTGTTAATCACGAACACAAGGAGGCGGGACTATGAAACGTTGGCTCTGTCTGCTTCTGGTCTGTGCCGCCCTGTGCGGCTGTACCAAGCAGGACACCAAATTCGACCGCAGCATATTCTGCATGGATACGGTAATGGATATTCAGGTATGGGGCGTGGATGCCACGCTCATTGCCGAGAATTTGATTACCGCCTTGCAGGATCTGGACTCACAATGGAACGCCAACAGCGATACCTCCGTCATCGCCGCCCTGAACCGGGGCGACGCTCTGACGCCGGAGCAGCAGACGCTGATCGACCGGATCGAATCGCTGGCTCAACGCACCGGAGGCGCGTTTGACCCCAGACTTTACGCCGTCACCGAGGCATGGGGCTTCCCTACCGACGAATTCCGTATTCCTACCCAGCAGGAGCTGGATGCCGCGCTGGCACAGCAGCTTTGGGATTTGGGCGCGGCCATTAAGGGCTATGCCGCAGATCGGTGCGTAGAGCTGCTGCAGCAGACCGCTGCCACCCGTGCCATGCTGGATCTGGGCGGCAATATCCAAACCTACGGCGAAAAGCCGGACGGCTCGCCTTGGAAAATCGGTATCCGCTCCCCCCGAAACAGCGGCACGGTAGGTACGGTCTGCGTGACGGGCACCATGAGCATCGTCACCTCCGGGGACTATCAGCGGTATTTTGAGCAGGACGGGCAACGCTACTGCCACATTTTCGACCCGGAAACCGGCCGCCCCGCCGACAGCGGCTTAGCGTCTGTCACCGTGGTTTGCAAAAGCGGACTGACCGCCGACGTGCTCTCCACTGCCCTGTTCGTCATGGGACTGGAGGAAGGCTCGGAGTTTTGGCGGGAAAGCACCGATTTTGAGGCCATATTCATCACCGCCGAAGGAGAGATCTTCGCCACCGAGGGCGTGGAGCTGATCGACTGCCAATATGAGGTGATTCTCCGTGAAAAGTAAGCATTGGGCACTGATACTGGGTGCCGTGCTGATTCTGTGCGCCGGGCTGAGCCTTTGGCTGCTGCTCCCCTCGGAGGATGCCGCGCAGATTCAGATCCTGTCAGACGGCAAGGTGCTGCACACTCTGCCGCTGAGCACCGACCGGGAGATCACCGTCACCACAGACCGGGGCACCAACACCGTCACCGTTCGTGACGGCAAGGTAGCCGTCACCCACGCCGACTGCCCGGACAGCTACTGTATGCGGCGGGGCTGGTGCGGCAGCGGCACGCCGATCGTGTGCCTACCCAACCGTTTGCAGATCATTTTCCTCGGAGAGCAGGAGCTGGACGGAGTTTCCGGCTAAAAATGAAAAATATTTTAGAAATCTCTTGACAACTCTTCCCACCTGCGCTATAATGGCGGGGTGCTTGGACGATTAGCTCAGCTGGCTAGAGCATCCGCTTGACGTGCGGAAGGTCATAGGTTCGAGTCCTATATCGTCCACCATGAAAAAAGCCTCTTTTGTCTACCTGACAAAAGAGGCTTTTTTCAATGATATC
>CAZAOL010000174.1:0-2335 GCA_964486785.1 uncultured Oscillospiraceae bacterium | reverse complement strand
CAGGAGAAATTGAAGGAGGCAGGCTATGCTGACAAGTAAGGAGCGGGCGGAGCTTCGTGCTCAGGCCAACGCTTTGGATACCACCCTGATGGTGGGTAAGGAGGGCGTGACGGAGGCTGTGATCGCGGAGGCGGAGCAGCAGCTTACCGCCCGGGAGCTGATCAAGGGCAAGGTGCTGGAAAGCGCGTTCATGTCCCCCAGAGAGGTGTCGGACGCTATTTGCGAAGCCACCGGCGCGGACGGCGTGTCGGTGATCGGCACAAAATTTGTGATCTACCGCTTTAGCGAGAAGTGTCAGGAGGAGCGCAATACCTCCGGCCGCGCGAAGCGGAGGGCGACTCCGGTGAGCAAATCCGATCCGGTGCGTAAGGGCATCCGTGCCCGCCGCGCTGCCCAGAAGAAGGTTCGGGAGCAGCGCAACGAGTATTTCCGCCAGCAGGCGATCGAAAAATCCATTGAGCGCAGCCGGGAGAAGCAGCTTCGGGGCGAGGATTGATGCCCGATAGCTGAGGGAAAACCGGGGATCTTATCAGGGGGTGGGAGTATGCGAAAGATTGGTATCTACGGCGGCACCTTTGACCCGCCGCATATCGGGCATCTTCATGTGGCTATGGAGTCAGTGCGGCTTTTGGAGCTGGACCGGTTGCTGATCATTCCCAATTTTACCCCTCCCCATAAGGCGCGCGCTGTCAACGGAGCAGACCCGCATCAGCGGCTGGAGCTTTTGCTCACGGCTTTTGCCGACCATCCGAAAATCTGTGTGTCGGACATCGAGCTAAAGCGGGAAGGGGAAAGCTATACCTACGAAACGCTGGAAGCTCTTCGTGAGCAGCATCCTGAGGATGAATTCGTTTTGCTGATGGGCTCGGATATGTTCCGAACCCTTCGACAATGGAAGTATCCGGAGAGGATCCTGGCGCAGGCCTCGGTGGGAGTATTCTGCCGGGGCGACCGGGGAGAAACCGCCGCCATAGAAAAAGAAAAGGAAATATTGGAGCAGCAAGGACATACCGCTTATGTGCTGGATGCTCCGGCGGTACAGATCTCCTCCTCGGATCTAAGGCGGATGCTGGTGTTTGGCTGCGGCGATTCCTTCCTGCCGGAGGGTGTGGCGGAAAAGATCCGTCAATTGGGACTGTACGGAACCGGACGGGACTACCGGGGGCTTTCCATGGATGCGTTGGAGCAGACGGTGGTGAGCTTGCTGAAAAAGAACCGGGTGGCTCATGTGCTGGGCTGCCGGGATGCGGCAGTTTCTCTGGCAAAGCATTGGGGCGCGGACGAAACCGATGCGGCCCGGGCAGGACTTCTCCACGATGTGACCAAGGCATTGGACGGGCCGCTGCAATTGACATTATGCGCCGAATATGGTACGATGCTAAGTGCTTTCAGCCGGGCATATCCCAAGACCCTTCACGCCCTCACCGGCGCGCTGGTGGCGGAGCGGGTGTTTGGAGAAAATGAAGCGGTGGTGACGGCGATACGCCATCACACCACAGGCCGGGCGAATATGTCCCTGCTGGAAAAAATTATTTACGTGGCAGACTATATGGAGCCAAACCGGGATTTCCCCGGCGTGGAAACCCTTCGGGAATTGGCTTATTCCAATATAGACGCGGCCCTGAAGCTGGGGCTGGAGCTTACGCTGGTGCATTTGAAGGGGCAGGGGGCAGAGGTGTCCCCGGAGTCTGCGGAGGCACTGGCGTGGCTGAATAGAACCGAGGACGGGAAAGGATAGATATTATGTTAACTGCAAAGGAAGTCGCTTATCAGGTGACCAAGGCATTGGATGCCAAGAAGGGCATGGATATTAAGCTGCTGAAGATCGACCGGGTCAGCTCGCTGGCGGATTATTTCCTGATCTGCACCGGCACCTCCAGCACCCATGTCAAGACCCTGTGCGACTACGCGGAATTTACCATGGATCAGCTTGGGGAAACCATGCTGGGCCGGGAAGGTCACCGTGGCAACTCATGGGAGCTGCTGGACTATGGCAGTGTGGTGGTTCATGTGTTTACCGAGGAGGCCAGAGCCTTCTACGATTTGGAGCGGCTTTGGGCAGACGGTGAGCAGGTGGATCTGAAGGATATTATTCTCCCTGAGGGCAATTAAGACAAGAGGTGTTTACCAATGAATTATGAACATTCCGCCGTTGAGGCAAAATGGCAAAAATACTGGGAGGAGCATAAGACCTTCCGCACGGATGTTTGGGATTTTTCCAAGCCCAAATACTATGTTTTGGATATGTTCCCGTATCCCTCCGGCGTAGGTCTGCACGCGGGCCATCCCGAGGGCTATACGGCTACCGATATTATGTCCCGCATGAAGCGGATGC
>CAZAOL010000173.1:0-2339 GCA_964486785.1 uncultured Oscillospiraceae bacterium | reverse complement strand
ATGATGGCGGCGGCGATCCTGTCGGATACCGTCATGTTCAAGTCCCCCACCTGCACCGAGCGGGACCGGCGTGCCGCCGAGCGCATGGCGCGGATCGCCAATGTGTCTTTAGACGAGCTGGGCAGAGAGATCTTCTCCGCCTCCATGGACCACCGCACGGCGGAGGATCTGCTGTTTACCGACTATAAGGAATTCCACATTGCCGGTCACGCCTTGGCTGTGGGGCAGGTCACCTGCGTGGACAGCCCCACCATGCTGGAGCGCAAGGACGAGTTCCTCGCCCTGATGAAAAAGACCGCCAAGGAACGGAAGTTCGATTTGGTCGTGCTGATGCTCACGGACGTACTGCTGGAGGGCACACAGCTCCTGTATGTGGGCAGCGATGAAATCATCCAGCAGGCCTTCAATGTCACCCCCAAGGACAACGCCGTGTTCCTGCCCCATGTCATGAGCCGCAAAAAGCAGGTCATCCCCATGCTCTCCGCCCTGTGGGGCTAATCCTCGCACCATCCTTGCCCCCCGCATTTATGAGGGGGGTGCCCCGACCGAAGCGTCGGGGCGGGGGGAGCATCCTTGCCCCCCGCATTTATGAGGGGTTCTAGGTTTTCTTTTTCCGTTTCGATACCCCCGCAAACTTTCCTCTACCCAAATCACCCCCACCGTGCTATAATGTATGTTTGTGAAAGGAGGCACGTCATGAGCTTCGATAATCTGCTGGGCAATGAGCAGCTTAAGGCCGATTTGCTTCAGAGCCTGCGGCGGGGTCGTGCCTCCCATTTCTACCTGATTTGCGGGCCGGAAGGCTCCGGCCGGCACACGCTGGCACGTCTGCTGGCCGCCGCCCTGATGTGTGAGGGCGGGCAGCCACCCTGCGGTGCTTGCGACCACTGCCGCAAGGTGCTGGGCGGCGTGCACCCTGATTTTATCACTGTAGACGACCCGGAGAAAAAGACCGTCCCCGTAGACCTGATCCGTCAGGCTCGGGCAGACATCTATATCCAGCCCAACGAGGGCAGGCGAAAGATCTACCTGTTTCCCCGGGCGCAGGATATGGGTGTGCCGGGGCAGAACGCGCTGCTGAAGATTTTGGAAGAACCGCCGAAATACGGTGTGTTCCTGCTGATCGCCGGAAACCCGGAAGCGTTGCTGCCCACCGTGCGCTCCCGCTGCACGGAGCTGACGCTGCTGCCCCTTTCGGAGGCGGTACTGCGCCGGGAGCTGGAAAAACGCTTTCCCAATGCCGAGCCGGACAGCATTTCCGCCGCGATTGCCCGCAGCGACGGCTATCTGGGGCAGGCAATGAAGCTGCTGGCGGGCAATGATCTATCCCCGCAGACTCTGGAGCTGCTCAACGCCCTGAACACCCGGGACAGCTTCGCTCTGCTTCAGGCACTTGTCCCCATGGAAAAATGGAAGCGTGACCCGCTGATCGAGGTGCTGCAGCAGCTTATTTCCGTTTTGCAGCAGGCACTGGTGTGCCGCAGCGGCCGCCGTGTCACCACCCAGCAGGCACGCCTTTTGGCGTCCAGCCATAGCTCCGCCCAGCTTATGCACACCCTCGTGGAGCTTCAAAAATGCGTCACCTACGCCCAAGGGAACGTATCCCCCGCCGCCATCTGCGGCTATTTGCAATGGGCGCTGAGATAACCCACAAAGCAAGGAGTAAAGATAATGGAAGAACAAAACATCACTGCGCCGGAGACTGTACAGGTAGTAGACATCCAGTTCCGTCCGGGGCAGAAGGTATATTATTTTGACCCCGCCGGACTTCCCCTGAAGCAGGGTGACCACGTCATCATCGACACTGCCCGTGGCCCGGAATACGGAAGCTGCACCAGCGGCATCCATACCGTCACCGCCAAGGATGTGGTTATCCCTCTGCGTAGCGTGCTGCGCCTTGCCACCGCTCAGGATGAAAAGACGGTGGAGGAAAACCGCGCCAAAGAAAAGCGGGCCCATGAGGTCTGCCTGCAAAAAATTCAGGAAAGCGGGCTGGATATGCAGCTTGTATCCGTGGAATGTGCCTTTGACGGCAGCAAGATCCTGTTTTTCTTCACCGCGGACGAGCGGGTGGATTTCCGGGAGCTGGTAAAGACCCTCGCCTCCATTTTCCATACCCGCATCGAGCTTCGGCAGATCGGTGTGCGGGACAAGGCGAAAATGGTGGGCGGCTTGGGCATCTGCGGTCTACCCTTCTGCTGCGCCAGCTTCCTTAGTGATTTCCAGCCTGTGTCCATCAAAATGGCAAAGACCCAAAGTCTGAGCCTGAACCCCACCAAGATCTCCGGCACCTGCGGACGGCTGATGTGCTGCCTGAAATACGAGCAGGATGCCTATGA
>CAZAOL010000172.1:0-2398 GCA_964486785.1 uncultured Oscillospiraceae bacterium | reverse complement strand
GGTTCAGCACGTTCTGACCGTAAGAGGTACGGTACTTCTGACGGCCCAGGATCTTAACAAGCTCCGGGTTCAGATTGTGTACACCGGCATCGTAGCAGGCCCGCTCGCCCTCCTCACGGATGGTGCGGTCCACCTCCCGCTTAGCCTTCTCCACCATATCCTCAATGCGGGTGGGGTGGATTCGGCCGTCTACGATCAGCTTCTCCAGCGCAAGCCGCGCCACCTCACGGCGGACGGGATCGAAGCTGGAAACGGTGATGGCTTCGGGGGTATCGTCGATGATCAGATCCACGCCGGTAATGGTCTCAAGGGTGCGGATGTTCCGACCCTCACGGCCAATGATGCGGCCCTTCATCTCATCGTTGGGCAGGGGCACTACGGAAACCGTGACCTCCGCCGCGTGATCGGCGGCACAGCGCTGGATGGCGGTGGAGAGGATCTCCCGGGCCTTTTCGTCGGCCTCGTCCTTAAGCTGTGCTTCGATCTCCTTGATCTTCAGTGCGGTTTCGTGGCGAACCTCGTCCTCCACGGATTGCAGCAGGAAGGCCTTTGCCTGCTCCTGAGTCAGACCGGAAATCTTCTCCAGGGTTTCGGTCTGCTGGCGGCAGATCTCATCAGCCTGAGCCTGGGTTTCGGCGACCTTTTGGAGCTTTTTGGCCAGCTCCTCCTCTTTGCGCTCGAAATTATCGGCCTTTTTGTCCAGAGTTTCTTCCTTCTGCTGCAGCCTGCGCTCCTGCTTGGAAAGCTCAGCGCGACGTTCTTTGACTTCTTTTTCGTACTCTGTGCGCGATCTATGGATCTCGTCCTTGGCTTCGAGAAGCATTTCCTTCTTTTTGCTCTCGCCGCCGCGGATGGCTTCGTTGATGATCCGGGTAGCTTCGGCCTCAGCAGAGCCGATCTCCCGTTCCGCGACCTTTTTGCGGTAGCCAACGCCAACAAAGAAGCCGATGGCGATGCCCACAACGGCGCATACAACGATTAAAATGATAGCAACTGTAAAATCCATGTCCTGCAACGCACCTCCTTCTAATAAAATTAGCCTGCCGAAGGGGTGGCGTTATAGAGCCACATGTGTTTAATTGGCAAAGTATCCGCCCACGGGCGGCATTGGTAAGCACAAGAAAAAACGCCATGCGGCGAAAAACGCGTAATCCTCCGGCGAAAGCCGGTTATCATGAAACGTGACCCAGCGTATAGCTAGGGCAGATTACACCATACCGCATATATTTTACTCATGTCACTTTGGAATGTCAAGTGTTTTTAGACAAAATTAAGGTAAACAAATGGTAAATATTAGTGATACGCCCCAAAATCCCACGCCCCCCGGCATTGACAATCGCCCCCTGACATGGTAGAATGAAGTGCCGTAAGCTTGGCGAATTTAAGTGCTGCCACCTCAGAGAAGGTTCTCAGGAGAATGTAGTATGAAGTGGAACGAGAAAACGGTATTTTATAAAACCGTTGATATAGTAATGGTTCTCAGCGCAATTGCCTTTTTAGCTCTGACAATTTTAAATGTGATGGATGTGGCAATACATGAGAGCTTGTCCAACTTCTGTTTTTCTGTTACCTGGCTTTGTATGGGTGTTTCTTACTGGAAAATAAACCGAACGCTGACCACCATCTACTGCGGTCTTTCCGCCGTTTGGCTTTTGCTAGCGTTAATTCATTTATTCTGATTCACAGTCCCTGTTTAACTTCAACCGCTAAATACAGGTTCGCCTGTTTTTATAAATCGTGGATCAAGCGATACGCCCCACCTCGGATCCCTCTCCGTGTAAAAATAGAGGTAAACAGAATACGCGGGCGTGGTGGAATTGGTAGACTCGGTGGATTTAGGTGCTGTCTCCTCAGTGAAGGTTTTCCGCAGCCGAATGCTGCTTCCCAAGCGTAAAAACTAGAGGAGTTGAAAGATTATGAGTTTTAAAACCGTTGCATATATTAATTATATTACTTCACTCTGCTCTTATATCGCGGCAATCATTGCGTTTGTCCGTTTAGGCAGTCCGGTTGGGATTGTATGTCTTTGTTTGGGGTCTATGTTTGTATGTTTTGGAACTGCGGCATGGAATAAGTATCAAAAGGGCAAGGCAAGAAACGAAAAAGTTTCGAATTAATCAAATCTTGCTCGTACCTGGGTTTGTTACACACAGGATTTATCAGTTACTTGGATAAACGCAGGTTCACCTGTTTTTATAAATCGTGGATCAAGCGATACGCCCCACCTCGGATCCCTCTCCGTGTAAAAATAGAGGCACAAAAGAATATGCGGGCGTGGTGGAATTGGTAGACTCGGTGGATTTAGGTTCCTCTGGCTTAGCCGTGCAGGTTCGAGTCCTGTCGCCCGCACCAAAGCATTCAAACCCGAACCTTTTACCAATCGGTGAAACGTTCGGGT
>CAZAOL010000171.1:0-2459 GCA_964486785.1 uncultured Oscillospiraceae bacterium | reverse complement strand
ATAAAATGAGATTGCCACGTCGGCCCGCAAGGGGCCTCCTCGCAATGACAGGGGTCTATTGACACTCTGCCGCGGCAGCTTCGGCTGCCGCGGATTTTTAATGGAGTCTTTTGTTTATCTGCGCGGTTTTTGCCTTGGTGGACAGGTAGACGCAAAGCCAAATCAGGGCAAAGCCCACAACGAAGACTCCTGTGAAGATGGAGATGGGCAGTAGCTGATTTTTCAGCCACCCGTTAAGTAGGTAAATCAGAAGATAATCTGCGTAAAGCACCGCGGCGTGCAGCCCGATGGCGCAGGGAAGGGGCAATTGCTCTACGGAATAGACCACGGTAATCCCGGCGGCAACAAAGGCCATGAGCGTAACCGTCAAGATTCCTTTGCAGGCTTCCGCGCCGGTGAGTGCGACAGCAACTCCGACCGCATCCAATATGCCGTAGATGATAGCCAAAACGATTGGCCCGCCAACGCAGAACAGCAGTCCTCTTTTCATTGCGTCCAAAACATACTTTTTCATTTATAGTACCTCCTTTTGATTTCAGCGAAGCAGCGTCTTGAAACATAGTCTGTGTAGCCGGACTGAAAGACGGCATCCACCGCACCGCTGTAGGCGGCGGCGAACCGAGCCAGTCTTGTTTCATTTGCCAATGTGGATTTGTTGATTCGAATGAAAGTGGACGGAAGCATATTTTCCAGCTCGTAGAGCCGCTGCTTTATGCGGTATTGCTTGCCGCTAGAGTGGATGGCAATGGTTTTTCCGTCGAGAACGGTGATGCACTCAATCTCTCCGAGGGGGAGCATGGTCAGCTCGTCCTCAGTAAAGGCAGGGAGCCGATCCGCACCCGCGTATTTCAGCACCAGTGCCTCGATTTCGCCGGTCAGCGGTGTGGGATGATGTACGGTAACCACCACCTCCTCATCCTTGCTCTTGTCGATGATTGTTCGGAATTTCATCAGGTCACCTCCTTGCTCAGAGTATAGCACAGAAAAAATGAAAATGTGGAAAAGTAGCCCCATCGGTCATTTTCCGCCTGCAAGCGGTAAAAAAATTTTCTTTCGCCAAGGGTTGAAAATGAAATATCTGTGGAGTATAATAACCCTGCCGGTGAGGCAAAAATTTTACTGTGAGGTGAGACCATGGACGACGGTAGTTGTAGTCGAAGAATTGGCAGGGCATCCCCCCAAGATTCCGGGCGGCACGGCTGGGTTTCGTTCCGGGTCTGACATATTAAGGGATGCCATTGTCCGTTTTCGATGCTGCATATACCATCGCGGGGGAGCAGTCACGCTTGGGGGCAGTGGTATTTTTATACCCATTTTGCCCTGTTTTCCCTGCGGCATCATACCGTGAGGAGGTAGAGGACAATGAAGGAAAAGAAAAACAACACCCCGGAAACGGCGGTAAATACGCAAATCCCGGACTATAAGGGAGAAATCGCTCAAATCCTTCGCAGCAATCTTGCGCCGAAGCTGAAAAGAGAGCGGATCGCCGACCACCATGAAAATGACGTGGCGGCGGCGCTGGAGCTGCTGAAAAAAGAGGAGCGAATCAAGCTGTACAGCATTTTGGATACGGAGATGCTAGCCAGCATTTTTGAGTATTCCGGATGCCTGGAGCTGTATATTCAGGAGCTGAGCATCCGCAGGAGAGTGAAGCTCCTTGCCTGTTTGGAGCCTGCCACGGCGGCGGAATATCTGCAAGGGCTGGACAAGGCGCAGCGGGATATCCTGCTGGAGCTGATGGAGGAGGATGCCCGCCGGGAGATTACGCTGATCAGCTCCTTTGATGAGGAAGAGATCGGCAGCAGGATGACTACCAATTATGTGTCCGTCCGCAACCGGGTTACGGTGCGGCAGGCCATGACGGATTTGGTAAGTCAGGCGGCGGAGAACGATAACATTTCCACCATTTACGTGGTGGATGAGGATGAAACGCTGGTAGGCGCGATCGATCTGAAGGATCTGATCATCGCCCGGGAAGGCACACCCTTGGACAGCGTTACCATGACCTCTTATCCCTATGTGTACGCCAATGAGCTGATCGAGGATTGCATTGAGCGTCTTAAGGAATACTCGGAGGACTCCATTCCCGTTCTGGATTCGGAGAACAAGCTGCGGGGCGTTTTGACCTCGCAGGACATCACCGAGCTGGTGGACGATGAGCTGGGCGACGACTACGCCAAGCTGGCAGGTCTGTCGGCAGAGGAAGATCTTCACGAGCCGCTGCGAAAAAGCATCGGCAAGCGTCTGCCGTGGCTGATTGTGCTGTTCGGACTGGGTATGATTGTGTCCAGTGTGGTGGGCGTGTTTGAAAGGGTCGTGTCGGAGCTGGCAATCATCGTCAGCTTCCAGTCCCTGATTCTGGGCATGGCAGGTAATGTGGGCACCCAGTCCCTCGCGGTTACCATCCGTATCCTCATGGATGAACGAATCGGAGGAAGGGATAAGCTGTTCCTTGTGGG
>CAZAOL010000170.1:0-2477 GCA_964486785.1 uncultured Oscillospiraceae bacterium | reverse complement strand
TCCTTGGGGGTCAGGCAGGAGGCGGTGACACATTCGGTGGTGCCGTAGCCCTCCCGGATCTGTTCGGTGCAGCCGTGCTCTTTCAGGAAGGTGTCCACCTTCTTTTTCAGCTCCGGGGACAGGCTGTCGCCGCCGGAGAAAATGCCCTTGAGGAAGCTCAAATCCGCGTTTTGCAGCTCCTCTGCCCGCAGCAGTGCCTCAAACAGCGTGGGTACGCCGGGAATCAGCTCCGGCTTGCGCTTGAGAAGGGTCTCGGCGTAGACCTTTACGCTGAACTGGGGAATCAAAATACAGGTAGCTCCCCCAATCAGGGCGGTGTGGATACCGATGCCCAGACCGAAGCCGTGGAATACCGGCATGATGGACAGCATCTTCATCCCCGCTACGCTGCCAAAGCCGGAGGCGGCGATGGTTTGCAGACCCAAGGCGTTAAAATTCATATTGCTGAGCTGGATGCCCTTGGTGGTGCCGGTGGTTCCGCCGGAATAGAGGATCGCGCCGCACTCGTCGAAGCGGCCGGTGTCGGGAGGAAGGGGGGTGTTTTTGCCGGCGTGGATCATATCCTGCCACAGGGTATAGCCGAATCTCGGCAGCTTCTCCACCGCCCGGGCATTCTTGGTCAGGGGATAGAGCATATTCAGCGGGAAGGGCAGCTCGTCGGCAATCTTGGCAATCAGGATTTTTACCGGAGAATCCAGCTCCGGCAGGATGGAGGCGACCTTGGAATAAAACTGATCCAGAGTCAGGATCGCCTTGCTCTTGGAGAATTTCAAATAGAACCCGATCTCCTTGGCGGCGGACAGGGGGTGGATCATATTGGGGATCACACCGATCCGGTTGCAGGCATAGAAGCAATCCAATGCCTGAGGGGTATTTGCCATGCAGATGGTGATCCGGTCGCCCTTCTTAAGCCCCATGGCCGTCAGCCCCTTGGCGGCGGCCTCGATGCGGGTCAGAAATTCAGTGTAGGTGGTTTCCTTGCCCATGAAATTATAGGCGATATGGTTGGGGTATTTTTTCGCGGTAGCGCAAAGCTGCCCGTACATGGTGGTACGGGGGTAATCCAAGGAGGCAGGGGTGCTGCCGTAGTAGTTCAGCCACGGTGCGGATGCGGATAAGCCCATAGCAATTGTGTCCTTTCTATCAAGCATACAGTCTTCTAATCCTCTATTATACCAGCCTTCCTGCCGGATTTCTACCCTTATTGCGAAAAAAACTACTTGTTTACTGAAAGCTCCTGGGGTATAATGTGGTAATATGGAAGACATCGCAACGGAGGGAAAGCAATGTTGATTCGCGTTGTTACGCTGCTGGCAATGGTACTGGCGGCGATCATAGGGCTGCTATGGGGCATTTTTGAAGGCTACGGATGGCTTTGGGCCTATCCGCTGCTGGCGGTGGGATTCTTTATACTTCTGCTGGGAGCCGCGTTTGGATATGTATTCCTGCTGGCGAAACGGGTGGATATGACCAAGGAGCAGGATGGGGACGATCCCCACTACCGCAAGGTGGCGGAGGAGATCATCGCGTCCATGCTGCCCTTTGTGCGTATCGGTGTGAAATCCAAGGGCTTGGAAAAAGTTCCGGCAGAGGGCCGCTTCATGCTGGTGTGCAACCATGTGAACGATTTCGACCCCGCGCCGATCCTCTATGCCCTGCCCCACCGGCAGCTCGCGTTTATCGCCAAGCAGGAGGTGCGGGATATGTTCCTTGTCGGCCCAATCCTGCACAAGCTGCAAGGGCAGTTCATCAACCGGGAAAACGACCGGGAAGCCCTGAAAACCATTATTAAATGTATCCAAATCATCAAGGAGGACAAGGGCAGCATCGCCGTGTTCCCCGAGGGCGGCATCCATGCCGACCGCAAATTCCACCGCTTCCGCCCCGGTGTGTTTAAGATCGCTCAAAAGGCCAAGGTGCCCATTGTAGTCTGCACTCTGAAAAACACCCGGTGGATGATCGATAATCTTCTGCATCTGAAGCGCACCGATACGGAGTTTTCCGTGCTGACGGTAATCTACCCGGAGGAATTTGAAACTGTAACCACCCCGGAGCTGGCAGACCGGATCTATCAGATCATGGCAGAGGATCTGGGGCCGGAGAATGTGGCTCAGGAACAAAATGCTTGATTTACGCCGTGGGCGTATGTATAATACTGAGTTGAAGGATATTTTGGAGGGAAACCTATGAAAAACAGTGAAAAAACCTTGGATATGATCGTGAACCTGTGCAAAAACCGGGGCTATGTGTACGCAGGCTCCGAAATCTACGGCGGTCTTGCCAACTCCTGGGACTACGGCCCCCTGGGCGTGGAGTTCAAGAACAATGTGAAAAAGGCATGGCTGAAGAAGTTTGTGCAGGAATCGGAATACAATGTGGGACTGGATGCGGCTATTTTGATGAATCCCACCACTTGGGTCACCACCGGTCACGTGGGCTCTTTCTCGGATCCTCTGGTGGACTGCAAGGGCTGCGGC
>CAZAOL010000169.1:0-2495 GCA_964486785.1 uncultured Oscillospiraceae bacterium | reverse complement strand
TATAATTGGATGTGTATTGCCTTGAAATATGGAGTATGGAATGTAACGACCCCGGAGATGGGCACGGTGAATGCTCTGGTGGGCAGCGGCTATTCGCCGTTGACCGCCATGCTGCTCTCCGGGCGGGGGATTAAAAACCCTCAGGAAGCGAAGCGGTATCTTGATTGCGACTGCCCCCTGATCGACCCCTACCTGATGACCGATATGGATTTGGCCGCCGGACGGGTGGGTCTTGCTATGACCCGGGGAGAACGGGTGGCGGTTTTCGGGGACTATGATGTGGACGGGATCACCGCCACCTGTCTTTTGACAGAGTTCTTGCGACAGCACGGCACGGATGTGGTATCCTACATCCCCGGACGTATGGAGGAGGGCTACGGCCTGAATCCCTCTGCCATTCGCCAGCTATACGCCGACGGGGTGAAGCTGATCATCACCGTGGACTGCGGCATCACCGCCATCAGTGAGGCGGAGCTGTGCCGGGAGCTGGGCGTGGATCTGGTGATCACCGACCACCATGAGTGTAAAGACGTTCTGCCGGATGCCATCGCGGTGGTGGACCCCCACCGCCCTGACGGCGGCTATCCCCACAAGGAGCTTTCCGGCGTGGGCGTGGCGTTTAAGCTGGCCGCGGCACTTTGCGGCAGTCAGGAGGAAGTGCTGCAGGATTTCGCGGACATGGTGTGTCTGGGTACTGTGGCGGATGTGATGCCCCTTCAGGGGGAAAACCGGGTGTTTGTCAGCCGGGGCTTGCAGGCCATGCGAAACACCCGCCGTCCCGGTCTTGCCGCTCTGATGAAGGAAAGCGGCTGTGTGCCGGAGAATCTCAGCGCGACCTCCATTGGCTTCATGCTTGCCCCTCGGATCAATGCCGCCGGGCGTATGGAGCGGGTGGAGCTTGCCACGGAGCTGTTTTTGACCAGAGATCCGGAGCGGGCAAGCTATCTTGCCAAGGCTCTGTGCGAGCTGAACCGGCAGCGGCAGGCGGTGGAGTCTGAGATTTATACCGAGGCACGGGCTATGCTGCCCACCGACCGGACACCGGAGGCCATCGTACTGGCGGGAGAGACATGGCATCAGGGCGTGGTGGGCATCGTTGCCAGCCGAATCGCTGAGGAATATAGCTGCCCCACTTTTTTGATCTGCATGGACGGTGACCGGGGCAAGGCCAGCTCCCGCAGCTACGGCGGGTTTAATCTGTTTGCGTCCCTGTCCGCTTTGTCCGACCTGCTGGAAAGCTACGGCGGACACGAGCTGGCGGCAGGCTTTACCATTTCCCGTGACAAGATCGACGATTTCCGCAGGGAGGTTTGCCGCCTTGCGTCGGAATTCTACGCCCAAACAGAAAGCCGCACCGTGCTGGAGGCGGACTGCGCTGTACCGCCGGAGCTGCTGACAGTTCCGCTGGTGGAATCGCTGTCGGTACTGGAGCCCTGCGGCAACGGCTGCCCTAAGCCGATGCTTGTGACGGAACGGCTGAAGGTGGACAAAATATTCATGGTGGGCAACGGGCGGCACATGCGCCTGCGCCTTCGCGGGGGCGCGCACACCCTCAACGCCATCTACTTCTCCGCCAATCCGCAGACCGCCGCCATTGAGCCGGGGGATCTGGTGGATGTGGCTTACCAGCCGCAGATCAACGAATTCCGCAACGAGCGCAGCGTACAGCTAAATATTCAGGACATCCGTCCAAGCTGTGCCGCCGCCTGCGATACGGAGCTGAGGGGCTACCGCGCCCTGAAAAACGGCACGCTGACCCCGGATATGGCTGCATCGCTGCTGCCGGAGCGGGTGAAGCTGGCAACGGTGTGGCGGTATTTGTCCAGCGTTCCCGCGCCGCTGACGGAATCGCCCATGTGTCTGTGCAGAAAGATTGTGCGCCGGTCCGGACAGCCCCTGAGCCTGGGGCAGCTCATGACCTGCTTGGATATTTTCGAGGATGTGGCACTTTTGGAGCTGCAGCGGCAGAGAAAGTACATTACCATTCGCCTTACCGCCGACGGTAAGGCTGACCTGAACCAAAGCCCCACTATGCAGCGGCTTTTGCAGGCGAAAGAGAGCTGAGATCATGGAAACCTTCGCGGAACACTACGGAGCTATGTGCGCGGCGATCCTGAACCGGATGCCCGGTGCGGATATGGAGCTGATAGACCGGGCGGTGGACTATGCCCGGAACAAGCATCAGGAGCAGAAGCGCAAGGACGGTTCCCCTTATATCATTCACCCGTTGGCAGTGGCGGAGATCGTTACCGAAATGGGTCTGGACACCGATGCCATTCTGGGCGCGGTGCTCCACGACTGCATTGAGGACACCGATGCTTCCCACGATGAGATCGCCAAGCTGTTTGGAGATACCGTGGCGGAGCTGGTGGAGGGCGTTACCAAGCTGACCCGGGCGGATTTTTCCTCCACGGAGGAGGCGCAGATGGAAAATCTGCGGAAGATGTTCATGGCCATGTCCAAGGACATCCGGGTGGTGCTGATCAAGATCGCTG
>CAZAOL010000168.1:0-2564 GCA_964486785.1 uncultured Oscillospiraceae bacterium | reverse complement strand
TACGGCACCGGCCGCCGGAAGTCCTCCGTGGCCCGCGTCCGTGTTTATGAGAACGGCACCGGCTCTATCATCATCAATGGCCGTGAAATGGATGACTACTTCGGTCTGGATACCCTGAAGCTGATTGTCAATCAGCCTCTGGTTGCCACCAACATGGTGGGCAAGCTGGACATCGTGGTTAATGTCGCCGGTGGCGGCTTCTCCGGCCAGGCCGGCGCGATTCGTCACGGCATTTCCCGCGCTCTGCTGCAGCTCGATCCCGAGCAGCGCGCCACTCTGAAGGCCGCCGGTTTCCTGACCCGTGACCCCAGAATGAAGGAGCGGAAGAAGTACGGCTTGAAGGCCGCCCGCCGCGCTCCCCAGTTCAGCAAGCGCTGATTTTACCCCGTATTTTCAAATCTCCGAAAGCATTCCGCTTTCGGAGATTTTTTATCCCCGCAAACCGTGAGCTTGAGAGGGAAGCGGGGTTGACAATGGGATTATGGCGTAGTAAAATTTAGGTCGAAAAAGGAAGATTGGAGGGAGGATGCCGCATATGAAAAAAACATTGCTGCAATTCCGGTGGATTCATATCACGGTGGGCACGCCTAAGTTTTTCGTTGGCGTGTTTTTTGCCGCGCTGGCTGCCTTTGGCTGCTGCGCAGCAGGCGCGCCTGTACACAACGCGATTTTCCTGCCGATATGCCTGCTGGCGATTTCTGTGGTGGAAATTAAGACGGAACGTATCGGAACTGTAATTTTGAATTGTTTATGGGCAGCATTTGCCCCCGTGGTTACCTTTGTTTTTATGCAGCTTATGATGGGCGTGGGCTTTCATGTGTCCTCGTTCAAGATGCTGTTGGGGATTCTCTGCGCCGCGGCGGTATATTTGCTTTTATTTATATGTACCTTCCGGCTTCGAATCTCTGTGCTTGTGGGTATGGCGTTATTTCTGCTTCTGACTGTGATTAACTATTATGTCCTGAAATTCCGTGGCAGTGAGCTGACACCCGTGGACTTTTTGTCGGTGGGTACTGCCATGAATATGGCGGGAGAGTATGATTACTCCGTAGATATAACCTTTGTATATGCTTGCGTAATTGCGGCGATATACAGTCTGAGCGTATTTTGTATACCCGTCTACGCTCCGAAGCGGACAGTCAAGAAGACGGCGCTTTGCTTCGCGGCAGGTGCGGTAATCATTGGGTTTTTAGCGGTGCAGCTCCCGTCTGTGAAGGCCGGATATTACACCAATAAAGGCTCAATGGGCAACGGCTTCCTGCTGAATTTTGTCCGTCAGTTTGAAACGATAAGTGTGAAAACGCCGGAAGGCTACAGTGTGGACGGTATTCGGGATTTAGAAGAAGAATATGACAGGAATTCCGAAAGCTCAAATACACCGGATGTTTTCGTAATCATGTGTGAGACTTTTTCGGATCTGCGGGTCATCGGGGATTTGCGAACGGACAAAGAGGTTATGCCGTTTTTGGATTCCCTCACAGAGAATACTGTTCGCGGATACGCGTTCAGCTCCGTCTTTGCGGGAGGCACCTGTAATTCTGAATATGAGGTGCTGACGGGAAACTCTATGGCATTTCATCCCTCTGTCGCTTATCCCTATCAGCAATATATCAGGAGAAATACCTATTCCATGGCATCGCACCTGAAAAGTCTGGGATATTCTACCATGGCAACCCATCCCAATGTGGGTACCAATTGGATGCGCTCCACAGCGTGGCCCTTGCTTGGCTTTGATGAGGAGCGGTATTTGAAGGATTATCCCCAGGAGGACTTGCCGCGTGGCTTTGTTTCCGATATGGAAATGTATCAGCAGCTCATATCCTGGTATGAACAAAGAGATAAGGATGTACCTTTCTTCTGCTTTGGCACCACCATGCAAAACCACAGTCCGTACGATAATGAAGCTTTCCCTGCTGCCGTGCATTTGCAGGGCTACAGCCGGGAGTATTCGGATGTGGAGCAGTACCTGACTTTGCTGAATTATTCCGATCAGGCACTGCAGTATCTCATTGAGTATTTTTCGGCGGTGGATAACGAGGTCGTTTTGCTGTTCTTTGGCGATCATCAGGCGGATATTGATGAAGAGTTTTTGCAGGAGCTGAACGGTGGCAGCTTTGATACGCTGGAGGAACAAATGAAGCAGTATACTGTTCCGTTTGTAGTATGGGCTAATTTCGACATAGAGGAGAAGGTTGTTGAGCAGACCAGCTTGAATTATCTTTCCAGCTATGTCTATGAGGTGGCTGGAATCCGGCTGCCTGCCTACAATGCCTTCCTGCAGGATGTAAGCGAGGAAATCCCCATGATAAATGCCTTCGGCTATTACTCTAAACAGTACGGCAGATTTGTTGCGCTGGAGGAAGCCGCCGGTACGGAAAAGGAATGGCTGGATAAATACAGAATTTTGCAGTATAACAGCCTGTTTGATTCCGATAACAGAAGTAAAGTGTTTTTTGGCAGCACATAAAGCGCGCCCCCGCAGCTAAGCTGTGGGGGCGTGGGAGACTGTTCAAAAAAGTGGTGTCATTCCGAGGGAGCGAAGCGACCGTGGGAATCTCAATTAA
>CAZAOL010000167.1:0-2607 GCA_964486785.1 uncultured Oscillospiraceae bacterium | reverse complement strand
AAGAAAAGGTCGGCACCGGCCTGAACCGTCTGAACGAGGAAGATCCCTCCTTCACGCTGGTGAACAACGCCGAGACCAAGCAGCTTGTGCTCTCCGGCACAGGCGACCAACAGTTGGATGTGCTGGTGGCTAAGCTGAAGACCCGCTTCGGCGTGGAGGCTGTCCTCAGCCCCGCCAAGGTCGCCTACCGTGAGAAGATCAAGAAGAAGGTAGAGGCTCACGGCCGTCATAAGAAGCAGACCGGCGGCTCCGGCCAGTTCGGTGACGTTTGGGTACGCTTTGAGCCTCAGGAGGAGCAGGACGAGCTGATCTTCGCCGAGGAAGTGTTCGGCGGCTCTGTTCCCCGCAACTTCTACCCCGCCGTTGAGAAGGGTATTCAGGAAGCTGTTCAGAAGGGCCCGTTGGCAGGCTATCCCATGGTCGGTCTGAAGGCTGTGCTGTACGACGGCTCCTACCACCCTGTAGACTCCAACGAAATGGCGTTCAAGCTGGCCGCCATCCTTGCCTTCAAGGAAGCCATGCCCAACGCCATGCCCACTCTGCTGGAGCCCATCGGCTCTCTGGCAGTCACCATCCCCGACAGCTACATGGGCGATGTCATCGGCGACCTGAATAAGCGCCGTGGCCGTGTCATGGGCATGAACCCCGACTCCGACGGCAATACCGTGGTAGAGGCGGAAGTCCCCATGGCGGAAATGAGCAGCTATGCCATCGACCTGCGGGCGATGACTCAGGCGCGCGGCTCCTTCACCCTCGCCTTCGAGCGTTACGAGGAAGTGCCGAAGCAGAATCAGGCGAAGATCATCGCCGATGCCAAGGCGGACGAATAATAACCCAATACCTAACAGGGCTGCCCTCCCGGCAGCCCTGTTTTTCTCACCTCTCAGGGGAGGCACGCAGTACCGTAGGGGCGGCCATCGTGTCGTCCTTGCCCTCCCATCCTCCATCACATCCGTAGGTTTAGGATGTCATTGTGCCCCGCCCCTACAAATATGTGATTTTGAATTCCTAAAAAGCCGTTCTTCCTTCCATTACCCAAAGCAAATCCTACATTTTCAACAAATTTATCCCCCCCACTTTTCGATTTTCGGTGAATTGGTGAAAAGTTGCTATTTATTAGATTTTTGGATTGATTTTACCTAAACTTTGACATACAATAAGGGGCGAGCGGACAAAAAACTGTGGGGTGATGGATCATGCTCAATATCGTACTGGTAGAGCCTGAGATCCCTCAGAACTGCGGGAACATTGCCCGCACCTGCGCCGCCACCGGCAGTGTTCTGCATTTGGTGAAGCCTTTGGGCTTCGATATTTCCGAGAAGGCGGTACGCCGCGCCGGACTTGACTACTGGAATTTGGTGGATGTCCGGGTCTATGAGGACTTGAGCGACTTCTTTGGGAAAAATCAAATCTCCCAAATGCGCCTGCTGTCTACCAAAGCCCCCCGGTGCTATACCGAGGTAGGGTATGAGGATGGCTGCTATCTGCTGTTTGGCAAGGAGACAAAGGGACTGCCGGAGGAGCTGCTTTCGGAGCATTACGAAGAATGTGTCCGTATTCCCATGTGTGCCGAGGCCCGCAGTCTGAACCTGAGCAACGCCGTGGCGATCACCGTCTTTGAAGCCCTGCGCCAGCAGGACTACCCCGGGCTGCTCGACTATGGAAAAATGCGGGGCTAAGCCCCGATAAATGGAGGAATCACCATGAACTACAACAAGAAGTCTATCGAAGATATTGAAGTAGCCGGCAAGCGCGTGCTGTGCCGCTGCGATTTCAACGTCCCCACCAAGGGCGGCGTCATCACCTCCGACAAGCGGATTGTGGCGGCTATGCCCACCATCCGTTATCTGGTGGAAAAGGGCGCGAAGGTCATCCTCTGCTCCCATATGGGCAAGCCCAAGGGTGAGTGGAAGCCCGAGCTGAGCCTGAAGATCGTTGCCGACCGGATCAGCGAGCTGCTGGGCAAGGAAGTCATCATGGCTTCCGACGTGGCAGGCCCGGACTCCAAGGCTAAGGCTGCCGCCCTGAAGGACGGCGACGTGATGCTGCTGGAGAACACCCGTTACATCAAGGGCGAGACTAAGAACGATCCCGAGCTGAGCAAGGCTCTGGCAGAGCTGGCTGACATTTTTGTCAACGATGCCTTCGGCACTGCCCACCGTGCCCACTCCTCCACCGCCGGTGTGGCTGATTACCTGCCTGCCGTCTGCGGATATCTGGTGGAGAAGGAAGTTTCCATCATGGGCAAGGCTCTGGCTAATCCCGAGCGTCCCTTCGTTGCCATCCTGGGCGGCGCTAAGGTCTCTGACAAGCTGAATGTTATCAATAACCTTCTGGAGAAGGTGGACACCCTGATCATCGGCGGCGGCATGGCATACACCTTCCTGGCTGCTCAGGGTTACAACGTGGGCAAGTCCCTGGTGGACAACGAGAAGCTGGAGTACTGCAAGGAAATGATGGCCAAGGCCGAGGCTAAGGGCGTGAAGATGCTCCTGCCTGTTGACACTGCCGTTTCTCCCGCTTTCCCCTCCCCCATCGACGCTGAGATCGCTGTTGACTATGTTGACTGCACCGCTATCCCCGCTGACCAGATGGGTCTGGACATCG
>CAZAOL010000166.1:0-2613 GCA_964486785.1 uncultured Oscillospiraceae bacterium | reverse complement strand
ACGCCGCCGGACTGCTGTCCACCACCGACGCGGTGACCGCCGCCACCCCCTTGGCGGCGATGCATCAGGGTCAGCTCCCGGAAAGCTCTATTCTGGATATGTTCCTTGGCAATGTGGGCGGGTGCATCGGTGAAACCTCTACCCTGCTTTTGCTCATTGGCTTTGTGTATTTGCTGGCCCGGAAGGTAGTCAGGCCCCGGATCCCCCTTGCGTACATCGGCACGGTGGCGGTGCTTTCC
This sequence comes from uncultured Oscillospiraceae bacterium, assembly GCA_964486785.1. GTDB lineage: Bacteria > Bacillota > Clostridia > Oscillospirales > Oscillospiraceae > Faecousia. Next base: position 2,374 of record CAZAOL010000166.1, on the reverse strand, counting down.
CTGCTGTTCCCCATGGGCAACGATCCGCTTACGTGGATGGCGGCGCAGCTCTTTGGCGGCGGCCTGATGCTGGGCGCGATCTTCATGGCCACCGACTATGTCACCTCCCCGGTGACCAAGCTGGGGCAGATTATCTACGGCATCGGCTGTGGCGCGCTGACCATCCTGATCCGCTATTTCGGCGGCTACAACGAGGGCGTTTCCTATGCCATTCTGATAATGAACTGCTGCGTGGTGCTGCTGGATCGAATCGGTCGTCCCACCAAGTTCGGCGCGCCGAAAAAGGAGGGAAAGAAGGCATGAAAACACGATCCAACGTATTCTATGTCCTGCGGATTTCCCTGACGCTGCTGCTGATTACCTCTGTGACGGCGGCACTGCTGGCAGGCGTGAATATGCTCACCAAGGACAGGATCGCCGCCATTACCAAGGAAAAGACGGAAAAGGCCATTGCTGAGGTGCTGCCCAATGCGGCGCAGATCGAAGACATTTCCCATACCGCCACCCTCCCGGAAACGGTTTCCAAGGTCTACGCAGCCTGTGAAAACGGCAGCCCTACCGGAGACTATGCCGTAGAGGTTACGCCTGCGGGCTTTGACGGTGAGATCACCATGATGGTGGGCGTGGACGGAGCGGGCAAGGTCATTGCCATTTCCATCATCAACCAGACGGAAACCGCCGGACTTGGCGCGGTGGCCGCGGAAAGCGGCTCCAAGGGCCAAGCCTTCCGGAATCAGTTCGCGGGCATGAGCGGTACGCTGGCGGTGGATAAGGACGGCGGCGAGATCGACGCCCTCACCGGCGCCACCATCACCTCCCGCGCCATTACCGACGGGGTCAACACAGCGCTGGAATGTGTTAAGACCCTGCAAGGAGGTTAAGCTATGAACTTCAAAAAACAGTTTTATGAAGGTCTGCTGACCAAGAATCCGGTGCTGGTGCAGCTTTTGGGTATGTGCTCCGCGCTGGCGATCTCCACCAGCCTGTTTAACGGAATCGGTATGGGCGTAGCGGTCACTATTATTCTGATCTGCTCCAATGTGCTGATTTCTGCCTTACGCAAGGTCATCCCCTCTCAGATCCGCATCGCTGCCTACATCGTGATTATCGCCGGCTTCGTGACCATTGTGGATCTGCTGCTGCAGGCGTTTATCCCCGCGCTGTCGGAAAGCTTGGGCGTGTTCATCCCTTTGATCGTGGTCAACTGCATCATTCTTGGACGGGCGGAATCCTTCGCCTCCAAGAACGGCGTGCTGGCATCCGCCGTGGACGGTCTGTGTCAGGGCATCGGTTATACCGTGGCTCTGGTGATTGTCTGCGTGATCCGGGAGCTGCTGGGTGCTGGCACCTTTGGCGGCGGTCTGCTCAACGGCGGCGAGGGCATCCGAATCATCCCCGAGGGCTATCCCGCGTTGCAGCTTGTTATGCCCGTAGGCGGATTTTTGGTGCTGGGCTTTGTGATCGCCGGTTCTCAGCACCTGATGCACAAGCTGGAGGTCAGAAAAAAAGATAAGGAGGCTGCGAAGTAATGGACATTTCTATCCAAGCCCTGCTGGGTATCCTTATCAGCGCGCTTTTGACGGAGAATTTCATCCTTGTGAAATTCTACGGCATCTGCCCCTTCATGGGCGTATCCAAGAAGATCGACACCGCTTTGGGTATGGGCATGGCAGTCACCTTCGTTATGGCTCTGGCCTCCGCCGCCTGCTACGCGGTAAATTTGCTGCTGGTGGCATTGGAGCTGACCTATATGCAGACCGTGGTGTTTATTCTGGTCATCGCCTCCATCGTTCAGGTGGTGGAGATGTTCCTGAAAAAGGCCGTCCCCGCCCTGTATAAGGCGCTGGGCGTGTTCCTGCCCTTGATCACCACCAACTGCGCTGTGCTGGGCGTGGTGCTGGTGAACGTGCAAAATGGCTACGACTTTTTGCAGAGTGTTGTCAACGGTGCTTGCGGCGGTTTGGGATTTACCCTTGCCATCGTGATTTTTGCCTCTCTGCGGGAGCGGGTGGAAAAGGCGGATTGCCCCGCTGCGTTTAAGGGTTACCCCATTACGCTGGTGGCTGCCGGTCTTTTGGCACTGGCTTTCATGGGCTTCTCCGGTCTGAAGATTTTCTAAGGAGGAGGGCAATATGGTTGAAATTTTAATTGCAGTAGGCATTTTGGCTGGCCTGGGTCTGGCATTTGGTTTGGTGCTGGCAGCGGCCTCCAAGCTGTTCTACGTAGAAACCGATCCTCGCCTGGATCAGCTGAATGAATGTCTGCCCGGTGCCAACTGCGGTGGCTGCGGCTATGCAGGCTGCGGCGCTTATGCAGAGGCAGTTTTAAGCGGTGAAGCAGAGGTCGGGGAATGTGCCTCCGGCGGCAATGAGTG
>CAZAOL010000165.1:0-2617 GCA_964486785.1 uncultured Oscillospiraceae bacterium | reverse complement strand
CCGGCAATCATTAGGATTTGAATCCGCTGCGCGGCGCACCTCTGTCGGAATGACATTGGCCGAGGGCGTGGCCGCAAAAAGCGGTGTCATTCTGAGCGAGCGCAGCGAGTCGAAGAATCTACGCATTTCCCGACTGCTTAGCAGACTGCCCTTATTTATGACGCTTTCCTATCCGCAACGCAGCCTTTACGGTCTGAAATTCCAATTCATCCCGAAGTTCCATATACACCTCTATTATTTGCCGTTCCTTATCCGAAAGCTCAGGTAAGACTTCATGAACCAGCCGTTCCTCCAACGTATCGCACTGCTCTCTAAGCATCAGCAAACATATCTCCTGTTCAGAACAGTCGGGGTCCCGATATAACATCTCCAATCGCGTATCCATACATAACCTCCCTAAAGAATATGTACAGTATATCACATTGTGAATATCTCCACAATACTGTAATTCCCTTTTCTTGCCTATAATGTTTTTATCAAGGCAAAGGGCGGTGAGGGTCGTGTTGGATTATAGCCCCATGTGGGAGACAATGAAAGCTAAGGGGATCTCTCAATACCGCCTGCTCAAATCCGGCATCGACAACAAAACACTGGATTCCATAAAGAAAGGGCAGAACATTACACTATTGACCTTGGAACGCATTTGCAACGCGCTGGAATGTACGCCCAACGAGGTCGTGCGGTTTGCCCCAGACGATAACTAAGTCCCCGCCGGATGGCGGGGACTTTTTGGTTATCCGTCATAGCCCATGGGGTTTTTGCTTTGCCAGTTCCACGAATCCCGGCACATATCCTCAAGCCCGTGGGTCGCCTTCCAGCCCAGCAGCCGCTGACTCTTGGCAGGGTCTGCGTAGCAGGTGGCGATGTCGCCGGGTCTGCGCTCCACGATCTGATAGGGCAGCTCCACATGGTTCACCGAGCGGAACGCCTTCACCATATCCAGCACGCTGTAGCCGTTGCCCGTGCCCAGATTGAACACCTCGCAGCCCCTATGCTCCGTCACATACCGCACCGCCGCCACATGACCCCGGGCCAGATCCACCACGTGGATGTAGTCCCGAACGCCGGTGCCGTCGGGGGTGTCATAGTCATCGCCGAAGACGCTGAGCTTCTCCCGGCGGCCGATGGCGACCTGAGTGATATAGGGCATCAGATTGTTGGGGATGCCTCTGGGATCCTCGCCGATGCGTCCGCTTTCGTGAGCACCGATGGGGTTGAAGTAGCGCAGCAGCACGATGCCCCACTCCTTATCCGCATACGCCATGCCGGACAGGATCTGCTCCGTCATATACTTGGTCCAGCCGTAGGGGTTGGTGCAGCCGCCGGTGCGGCTGTCCTCCCGCAGGGGCATTTCATTGTCGGCAGAGTATACCGTAGCGGATGAGGAGAAGATGATGTCCTTCACGCCCACATCCCCCATCACCTTGGTCAGCACCAAGGTGGAATTCAGATTATTGTCGTAGTATTTCCAAGGGATCTGCACGCTTTCGCCCACAGCCTTCAGTCCGGCGAAATGGATGACGCAGTGGATCTCGTTTTCCGCGAAGATCTTCCGTAGCAACGCCTCATCCCGCACATCGCCCTCATAAAAGCGCAGCTCCTTGCCGGTAATTTCCCGCACCCGATCTAAGCTTCTGGCATCGGAGTTGCACAAATTGTCAACGACCACAACGCCGTAGCCTTCACTCAACAGCTCCACACAGGTATGCGAGCCGATATATCCCGCGCCACCGGTAACCAAAACGTTCATGAGATACCTCCTGAGGTTTTATTTTCCCTTATTGTACATCCAAAGCGACAAAAATGCAAGGGCGGTACAAGTTTCCACGGATTTTTCTTGCTATTTTCCGGAAATATCATTATAATGGAGAATGAGAAAGAATATAAAGAGGAGCTGCTATGGAGAGAAAGAAACATATCCTTCTGCTGACCACCGGCGGCACGATCGCATCTGTCCCCGGCACGGACGGCTTAGAGCCCCAGCGCAGCGACGTGATGGAGCGGGAGCTGCAGCAGCTTCGCACCTATTACGATATCACCGTACAGGACGTAATGTGTCTGGACTCATCCAATATCCGCCCGGAGGAATGGCGGCTGATCGCCCGGGCTGTATACGAGCTGCGGGGCGAGCATGACGGCATCGTGATCTCCCACGGCACAGACACCATGGCCTATACCGCCTCCGCGGTGACCTTTATGCTGCCGGACATAGATTTGCCGGTGGTGTTCACCGGCTCCCAGCTCCCGCTGGCGGACGTGCTGTCCGACGGGCCGGACAACCTGCGAACCGCCTTTGCCATGGCCGCCACCGGTCAACCCGGCGTATTTCTGGCTTTTGACCGGAAGGTGATGCTGGGCTGCCGGGCTGTGAAGGTGCGGGCTACCGGCTTTTCCGCCTTTGAAAGCGTCAATGCCCACTATGCCGCCCAGATCACCGGCTTGGGGCTGACCGTGGACGACCGCCTGCTGCCCAAAGTGAAAGGCCCTGCCCGACTGATGGATTCCCTCAGCAGCGAGGTATTTTTGCTGAAGCTGACTCCCGGCCTGTCGCCCAAGATTTTTGACGCGCTGGTGGGCATGGGCTATAAGGGCATCGTGATCGAAGCCTTCGGCTTAG
>CAZAOL010000164.1:0-2662 GCA_964486785.1 uncultured Oscillospiraceae bacterium | reverse complement strand
CACGGCCCGCTATTCCAGCCTCACTACCCCCGTCGAAACCAGTACGGCCCCATATGGGGATATGAGATATACTCACATCCCGTGAAATCAAAATCTCCCGTAGGGATCCGGCAGCTTATTCGGCTCGGGATAGGTTTCACCGCCACAGTCCACGGTGATGGACGCAATCTTCTGCTCGATTACAGGGCGGTCATTGCGATCGGTCTGCACGGCAGTAATGGCATCCACTACTTCCATGCCGGAGGTGACCTTGCCGAATGCGGCATACTGGCCGTCCAAATGCTTAGCGTCCTTGTGCATGATGAAGAACTGGCTTCCCGCGGAGTTGGGCGAGGAGGAACGTGCCATACTAAGCACTCCGCGCTTATGCTTCAGGTCGTTCTTAACGCCGTTGAAAAAGAATTCGCCCTTGATGCAGTAGCCCGGACCGCCCATACCCGTACCCTCAGGACAGCCGCCCTGAATCATAAAGCCGGGAATCACACGGTGGAAGATCAGACCGTCATAATAGTTGTGGTTCGCCAAGTCAATGAAGTTGTACACGCTCTGAGGAGCAATCTCCGGGTACAGCTCACCGGAAATGACGAAGCCGTTTTCCATGGTAATCTTAAAAGTAGGATTTGCCATAATCAATATCTCTCCTTCATAGCCCGGTCGATTTGACGCTTTGCGTCCTTCTCTGCCGCGGCTTGTCTTTTGTCATAAAGCTTTTTACCCTTGCATAGCCCCACATTGACCTTGACCCGACTGCCCTTGAAATAAACAGACAGCGGAATCAGGGAATACCCATCCTGCTTCACCTTACCGAACAGACGCATAATCTCACGCTTATGCATCAGCAGGCGGCGGGGGCGGCGGGGATCTACATTGAAGCGGTTTCCGTGGTCATATGGAGATATGTGCATTTGATTCAGAATCAACTGCCCATCCTTAATTCCGCACCACGCGTCCTTCAAATTCAGCGTTCCCTGACGGATGGATTTCACTTCAGTGCCCACCAGCTCGATTCCGGCTTCCATTTCCTCCTCGACGAAGTATTCATGATAGGCATCCCGGTTTCGGGCCATAACTTTTATACTTTGCTTTTCCAGATGGGTCACCTCCGTTTCCTTGCTCATTATACCACAATTGTCAAGCATATCAAACACGAATTTTGCCACCGCTTCCGGCTCAATGTTGACAAAAAATTGCAGCGGTGATATGATTGCCGCAAAAAATCAGGGGGTGACCTGACATGGACACCGGAAATCGGCGCAAACAAATCATCGATGAGCTGATGGGGAAAACCGTGCGTGTGGTAGTAGACCGTCCCATAGGCTATCAGCACAGCGACATCGTCTATCCCATAAACTATGGCTATATCCCCGGAGTCATGGCAGAGGACGGAGAGGAACAGGATGCCTACATTTTGGGCGTGACCGAGCCGATTTCATTCTTTGAAGGACAAGTGATTGGTGCGGTCTGCCGCAGGAACGACTGTGAGGACAAGCTTATCGTCGCCCCTATCGGTGATGAATACCACCAAGCGGAGATTGCCGAAGCCGTACATTTTCAGGAACAGTATTTCATCTCCACCGTAATTTCCATCCTGCGAAAATCCTGTGGCGTAATTCCATATCGTTGCAGCGGCGGCGAAAGAGAGTATCTGATTCTGCTCCAGAACTGTAATGCCTGGAGTTTCCCTAAGGGACATATGGATATTGGCGAAACGGAGATTCAGACCGCTCTGCGAGAACTGCATGAAGAAACCGGATTAAGCGCGGTTTTAGATTCAAGTAAAAAGGTGCAGTTGGAATATCACATTCCACCCGACACCCGCAAGCAGTTGATTCTATTCCCCGGTGAGGTCAGCGGAGATGTAAATTTACAAGAAAGTGAAATCATAGATTGCCGCTGGGTGAAAGCAAACGAACTGCAAAACTATCTCCACCCCGATACCTATCGGGCATGCTCAGAAATCATAGATACCTAAGAAAGGTGTGTGCATCATGGATTTTACAGATGTATATAAAATCAAGGACGAAGTCCAGCAGATACAGGCTACCTATCAGCTTTTCAATGAGGGCACCCGTCTGAACCGTTCTAAAGCCGCCAGAGTAGAGTTTCTCACCACCACCCGACACATAGAGCGATACCTAAAACCCGGCGCAAAGATTTTGGATTTGGGAGCAGGCGCAGGTGAATACAGTCTTTATTTCTCCCGGAAAGGCTATGAGGTCTGCGCTTTGGAGCTGGCGGACAGCAATATCCACGCTTTTCGCCAAAAGCTCACCCCTGATGACAACATCGAACTGGTTCAAGGAAACGCTATCGATCTAAGTCATTATCAGGATGATTCCTTCGATGCGGTGTTGGTATTTGGCCCGCTGTATCATCTGCACGCCCCAGAGGATCAGCAAAAATGCATCCGGGAGGCAAAGCGTGTTTGCAAGCCTGACGGCAAGCTATTCTTCGCCTTTATCTCCAATGACATGGTAATCCTCACCGAGTTCGCTTATCGTCCAGACTATTTTTTGACAGGCGATTATAACAAGGATACCTTCCAACTTGAGGACTTCCCCTTTGTATTCCACACAGTAGCGGAATGTCGAGAAATGCTCCATGCCGGCGGCATAAAGCTGATCCATGAGGTGGCGGCTGACGGCATCAGCGAGCTTTTGGA
>CAZAOL010000163.1:0-2665 GCA_964486785.1 uncultured Oscillospiraceae bacterium | reverse complement strand
GCAGTAGCGGCTGACGGAGAAATCCTCCCACGGCTCGGCCACATCCAGCATATGATGGACGATGCCCTGCCGCTCCTCCATGGAGGGCTTTGCTGTGCCGATGTCCATGCGCTTGTATACCTGCATGGAGTCGCAGGAGATCACCTCGCCGTTTAATTCCTTCGCCAGCTCCACTGCTAAAGCAGTCTTGCCGGAGGCGGTAGGCCCGGCGATGCAGATGATGTTATTCATAAATATTACTTCCCGATTTCCTGAATAAGGTCGCAAATAACGGCGATTAGTTCAGGAAGATAAGTTAAGACGAGAAGTAGACAGTTTACGGTAATGGCATACAGGTGTTTTTTTAGATAGGGCGTGTGCGGCTCCATGCTGTCATTTTCGGGAATGGAGCGAAAATAGCGATGCAGCCGCCAAAATGCATAGAATGAACCGCAGGCTAACATAAAACGAGTAACCGAAAAAATGATAGACCACATAAGAACCTCCAGTTAGGAACGAAATGTTATTCAGCTAGGAAATGTGTCATTGCTATGAAAAAGGCTGTCATTCTGAGCGAAGGGCGAAGCCCGTAGTCGAAGAATCTAGGCATTTCCCAACTGCATAGCAGAAACCAAGTGCGAAGATCCTTCGACTCCGCTTTGCTCCGCTCAGGATGACAGGTGTTTCAAATCGGTCAGGAACGCTTGAACTGCTTTTCTAACTGCTTCTTGCTCAGGGTGATACAAATCGGTCTGCCGTGGGGACAATGCTTTAAGTCCTCTCTTGCCATGACCTGCTTTACCAGCACCAGCAGCTCTTGCTCGTTCGTATTCCAGCCTGCCTTGATGGCGGCCTTGCAGGCAACGGTGTGAAGAACCTCGTCCCGGACGGTGTCCTTGCTGTCGTGGCGGCCGCGGAGCAAGTCTGCCGCCAACGCTTCGGCGGCATCCGCTGCGTCATCCTGGGACAGATCCATGGGGATCTGCCGCAGCAGGACGGTGTTCTCGCCGAATTCGTCAACCTCAAAGCCCAGCTCGTCTAAAATCTCCTTATTGGACAGCAGCTCTGCCGCCGCCTCCGGGCTGAGCCGCACCGGGATGGGGGTCAGCAGCGTTTGAGAGGTAATGGCTTCCTGATTTTCCTTCAGGCGGTCGAACAGGATCCGCTCATGGGCGGCGTGCTTGTCGATCAGATAAGCGTTTTCCCCCTCTTCCACGATAATATAGGAGTTGTACAGCTCGCCTACCATCCGCCATGGGATGACCTCCGGCATGGGGAGGGCGGTTTGTGCCAGCTCTTCGGAAATCCCTCCGGCACTTTGAGACACCTCCTCTGAGAGAGGGGGCTGTTCTGAGCGAAGAGTGAAGGGTGAAGAGTGAAGAGTTGAGACATCCCCTTCGGAGGTGGCTTTGGAAACCCCTCCGGCGCGTTGCGCCACCTCCCCTGAGAGGGGAGGCTTAGGAGCGGGCTGGGGAAGGATGATGTCTTCCTTTACCGGCATGGGGGCGGTACGCTCCACCTTGCCAAAAGCCGCAAGGGCAGCATCGGGATTGGGCTGGGGCGCGTCCTTGACTGCCTGCGTGAAGGTTTGGAATTCAGAGGGGGTCATGGTGCGGAAGAAATTGGGCGACTTGGTTGGGGTGACCCCTCCGGCACCGCGCGCCACCTCCCCTGAGGGGGCAGGCTGTTGCTTTGCGAACTGGATCTGGGGGCGGTCGGGGGCTTTGTTCAGCGCGCCCAGCACACCGTAATGTACACAGTCGAATACCGACTTCTCAGACAGGAATTTTACCTCCGTTTTTGCCGGATGGACGTTGACATCCACCGCGGAGGTGGGGAGCTTCAAATGCAGCACACAGGCGGGGAATTTTCCCACCATGATTTGATTGCGGTAGGCTTCTTCCAATGCGGCAATCAGCAGCCGGGATTTCACCGGACGGTCGTTGACAAAGAAGGTTTGCAGATTGCGGCTGGGGCGGGAATCGGTGGGCTTAGATACGTAGCCGGTGAGGGAATAGCTTTCCCAGCGGCTTTCCACCTTGATCATTTTGGCACATTCCCGACCGTAGACGCAGTAGACTGCCGCCTCCAAGCCGCCTGTACCGGGAGTGGAAAGCACCTGCTTGCCGTCCCGCAGGAAGGTGAACGCCACCTCGGGATGTGCCAGAGCCTGAAGCTGCACGGCGGCAGCCACCCGTCCGCCCTCCACCGAGTCGGATTTCATAAACTTCATCCGTGCCGGGGTGTTGAAAAACAGATCCCGGATGATGATGGTGGTGCCGTTGGGACAGCCGGCTTCGCTTTCCTCCGTGACCGTACCGGCCTCCAAATGCAGGCTGGTTCCGGTCAGGCTTCCGGCGGTTTTGGTCAAAAGGTCGATGCGGCTGACGGAAGCGATGGCTGCCAACGCCTCACCCCGGAAGCCCATGGTGGCAATGCTGGCTAAGTCCTCGGCGGCACGCAGCTTGGAGGTGGCGTGGCGCAGAAAGGCGGTGCGGGCATCCTCAGGGGACATACCGCAGCCATCGTCTGTGACACGCAGGAAGGTCATGCCGCCGTCACGGATCTCCACCGTGACCTTGGACGCGCCGGCATCCACCGCGTTTTCCAGAAGCTCCTTAACCACGCTGGCCGGACGCTCCACCACCTCACCGGCGGCAATCAAATTGGCGATATGGGGGGAAAG
>CAZAOL010000162.1:0-2669 GCA_964486785.1 uncultured Oscillospiraceae bacterium | reverse complement strand
ATAAACAAATTATCCCCCAAAAATTGTAAAATTCCTTGGGGGTTGTGGTTGCTATGCCCGTTTTGCACCCAAAAGTTTTCCACAGGCCTAAATCAACGCCAAAATTAACGGAGGACTCCATTTCTGGAATCCTCCGCCTTTCGTTAGGCTGTTTCTTTACAGCCCCTTTCTCTTTGTTTACATTGCGTCGGATACGTAGATGGTACGCTCAGCGGAAACGGTTTCCACGCCATTCAAATCCGTCCAAACTACATAGGCTGTGATTTCAGTATCGTAGTAGGCGGCGGGCAGACCTGTGATGGTATAGGTAACAAAGTACAGCGCATTTTCCTCGAACACCGAGCCGGCATCCTCGATTACCGTGCTGCCCGCGTTGATCGCGGTATACACGGTGTCGCTGGACAGCTCTACCGTCTGACCGGCCAAGGTCACGAAGAAGGAGACCTTGCTGTAGTTCAGGGAGTCCACCCATGAGATCAGCCGCAGGTCTGCTGTAGGAGAATCGTAGGCGGCATCTGCGTTTAGCTGCCACTTCACGTCCGCGCCCTTCACCCTGTGGCAGAAAGCCAGCCAAGCGTTATCCGGATCGTCCGTCTGAAGCCAGCCGTCGGTAACCCAGCCCTTATTGTCGCTGACCGCCTGGATCATTGCCGCCAGCTCTTCCGTAACCGGATACAGCTTCTGCTCCGCATAAGCAAGCATGGCATCGCTGTAGTCGGTTTTGTAGGCATGACCGTCCTCGCCCAAAACCGCCACGTTCATCTGTCCAAGACTGGCAATCTCTCCCAGATTCATAGGTACGTCGGAAAAATCGATCACAACCAAAGGGCCGCTCTCCAATCCGTAGTGATAGAAGCCGTCCGTGCCCAAATACGCCGGGCCGTCCATATCCACCAGACTTGCGCCTACGGGCAGCCGGTATGTCTTAAACCTGTGCGTATAATCATAATACTCCGTAAAGGTCTGCCGCACGAAGGGAACATCCCCCACCCGGGTCACCGTCAGGACTACGGATTCTACCCCGGAGATGCCAACCATAATACTTGGCCCCACAGTCTCAACAGAGCACTCCAAGGTATTGCTCTTATCCTCGGTATAGTCCATGACAAAGGGGCTGTGTCCGCCCCAGTAGCCCACCAGAGCATCCTCGCTGCTGGCAGTAAAGCGGTAGATCCCACTCTCTGCCGGGCAGAACTCCCAGATTGTGGTGCTTGCGTCCGTGCTGAGTGTCAGCGTATTGTCGCCCAACGCCAGCATGGTTTCTTCGTCGATGACATAAGCCGTATCACTGCTCTCGCTTACCGCCATCACAGTGTGCAGCGGCGATAGCACACACAGCACCGCGGCGAGAAAGAAAGCGAACCATTTTTTTTTGTATCTCATTGTATTTCCTCCAAAATCCGGGATTCCTGACCTTAATGATACTACTCCCAGTCTATCACCCCTGGCGCGAAAAGTAAAGGAAAATTCAAAGCACTCATACGGAAAAGCCGTGAACGGTGGACGTTCACGGCTTCGATCATTTAGCTGCTGGTGACGGTTTTGTAACAGCTCTGGCTGTCGCAGGGGGCATCGTTTCCGCGGGGTGCATCGCAGCTCCGGGGAGAAAACTGGGCGGCGGGGAAGGGGATTCGGCTGAACATCTCGCAGGGATCCTCCGCGCAGCCTGCGGAATCGCAGCACTCCTTGGTGGGCAGGGAATAGTCCACCACGGGGACGATCAACTGTACGTCCCGCTCCAAACGGATGATGGAGAACTGTCCCAAGGTAACAAACAGGCGGCGACGGTCGCCGGACAGCACCAGCTCCTCGTCGAACATGGCACCGATGGAGGCGGGAATCTGTACGGTCTCCTGACCCGGGCAGTCGCAGACCTCCCGCACCTTGGAGCTAAGCACCATGGGATCGAGCACCTCCACCACGGACACCAATTCGCTAGGTGAATTAGGCGGCTGCCATTTCTTCAAATTTCTTCAGTACCACACGGACATTTCCGCTTTTATTGACCGAGATATGGTCAATAATCCGGCGCATATCCACATTGGTGACGGTTTCCAGTTCTAAAAACCGAAGGATCTCCTGCCGGTAGTGCTGAATGATTTGCGCTGCATTGCTAACTGTTTGGGCAGACTGGGCAAGTTTTGCCAAATCCAAATTTACACCCTTCAGTTCTTCTGCAATACCAGCAAGCTTGTCTTTCAGCTCCGTCATCCCAATCAGATTATTGGCATACATTTCCTGATATCGGTCTCTTTTGTTCAACAGCTTTTTCCGCTTGACCTCGATTTCCTGCCTGACCTGTTCCGGGTTCTGTGCTTCCGGAAGCTGTTTATCCAGACTTGCTAAGATACTTGCCACAAAAATGTCTTTATCCTCTATCAATGAGGCAAAGTATTTGCGAAGCTCCTCTATCAATTCCGGCTCATCCAGAATCACCCGGTTGTCGCACTTCTCAGCGGTGTACTGATCGTTGGTAACGCACCGCCAATAGACCCGTGTGTTCACATATGTATAGGTCTTTCGGGTGAAAGACCTGCCACAATGTTCACACTTGATGAGTGTGGAGAACACATGCTTGGAACTGTACCTAGCATCTCTGAAAGGCTCTCCGGAATCATATTTGGTTCGCCGGGAATCCATGATCTCCTGCGCCTTTTGAAAGACCTCCG
>CAZAOL010000161.1:0-2711 GCA_964486785.1 uncultured Oscillospiraceae bacterium | reverse complement strand
TTTTCGGCGGATTGGCGGCGATGTGGAAGCTGCAGCCGCATTTGCCGCAGACCCGTCGGCCGGTCATCCGGCCCTCGATCACATCGTCGTCGATTTCAATGGAAACCACATGGTCGATATTCACGCCCTTAGCTGCCAGCGCCTCCGCCTGGGCGAGGGTGCGAGGCACCCCGTCCAGAATGAAGCCGTTTACGCAGTCAGGCTGGGCGACTCGCTCTGCGATGATGCCGAGAATCAGCTCATCGGGAACCAGCAGACCGCCGTCCATGTAGATTTTCACTTGTCTGCCCAAGGTAGTACCGTTGGCAACGGCCTCCCGGAGCATATTCCCGGTAGAGATGGCGGGGATGGAGAGCTGGTCAGCCAGCAGCTCCGCTTGAGTCCCCTTTCCAGCGCCGGGTGCGCCTAGTAGGATAATATCCATCCTGCCAACCTCCTGCAGCTTAGTCCAGGAAGCCCTTATAGTGCCGCATGAGCATCTGAGCCTCCAGAGCCTTCACCGTCTCAAGGGCAACGCCCACAACGATGATGACGGAGGTGCCGCCGATAGCCAGATTGCTGATGGATTCCATAAACTTACCGGCCAGGATGGGCAGCATCGCCACGACGCCAAGATAGATGGCACCAAAGATGATAATCTTGTTGATAACCTTCTGGATGAAGTCGGAGGTGGGCTTGCCGGGACGGAAGCCGGGAATGAAGCCGCCGTTCTTCTTCAGGTTGTTGCCGATCTCCACCGGATCATACTGGATGGAGGCATAGAACCAGCTAAAGAAGAAAATCATCAGGAAGTATACCACAACATAGGTCCAGCTTTCGTTGCTCCAAACATACTCATACCACTTAGTGTCGGTCCAGCCGGGCACGAAGGCACAGATGGTAGCAGGCAGAGAGCAGATGGACTGGGCGAAGATCACGGGCAGAACGCCGGACATGCTCACCTTAATGGGCAGGTTGGTGCTCTGGCCGCCGTAGATCTTACGGCCAACCACGCGCTTTGCATACTGGACAGGGATACGACGCTCAGCGTCATTGACGAACACGATGAATACGACCAACGCAGCCACGCCAACAATCGCGATTAGAGCATGCCACCACTGCGCAGTGAAGAACATTTCATAGAGCAGGTTGGCGGCAGAGGGGATACCGGAAAGGATATTGGCGAACAGAATCATAGAGATGCCGTTGCCGATACCGTGAGCAGTGATCTGCTCGCCCAGCCACATAACCGCGGCGGAGCCGGCAGTGAAGGTGAGGATGATAACCACAGCAGCCAGCCAACCGTCCTCGGTGATGATGCCGCCGTAATTCTTCAGCATCATGAAGTAGGCCCAGCCCATGAGCAGACCCAAACCGACGGTGGTGAAGCGGGTGATCTTCTCGATCTTCTTCTTGCCCTCCTCGCCCTCTTCCTTCGCCATACGCTCCAGAGCGGGGATGGCGACGGTGAGAAGCTGGATGATGATGGATGCGTTGATGTAGGGCTGGATGGACAGCGCCAAAACGGTCGCCTGAGAGAAGGCGGAGCCGGACATGGCGTTGTACAGGCCCAGAATCGTGCTGGACAGCACGGAATCGAACATCGTGGTCAGAGCCTCGACATCGATATAGGGAACAGGAATGACGTTGCCGATGCGATACAGCAACAGAATCATCAGCGTGAACATGATCTTCTTACGAAGATCCGGAATGCTCCACGCATTACGCAGTGTTTTGAACACTTAGACCACCTCGGCCTTTCCGCCTGCCTGCTCAATCTTTTCCTTTGCAGACTCAGAGAAAGCCGCGGCCTTGACGGTCAGCTTCTTGGTCACAGTACCGTTAGACAGGACCTTCAAGCCATAGGGGCAGCTAGAGATGACACCGGCCTCAATCAGGGCAGCGGCATCCACCACAGCGCCGTCCTCAAAGCGGTTCAGAGCGGCTACGTTGATGGCGGTCAGGGGCTTGGCGTAGATGTTGTTGAAGCCACGCTTGGGAACACGGCGGGCCAGAGGCATCTGGCCACCTTCAAAACCGGCACGGACCTTGCCGCCGGAGCGAGCCTTCTGGCCCTTATGGCCGCGGCCGCCGGTCTTGCCGTTGCCACTACCGTGACCACGGCCCTTGCGCTTGCCTACGTGGGTAGAACCCTCAACAGGAGAAAGCTTAGACAGTTCCATAGTTCGTTTCCTCCTTATTCGACTTCGGTAACCTCGAGCAGATAGCCAATCTTGGCGATCTTGCCCCGGGTCTGGGTGTTATCGGGCTGGATGGTCACATTGCCAATCTTCCGCAGTCCCAGGGACTCAGCGGTGGCGATGTGCTTCACCAGACGACCGTTCAGGCTCTTGACCAGCTTAATTTTCAGGTTTGCCATGTCAATGCCCTCCTTACAGGATTTCTTCCACGCTCTTGCCCCGGATGGCAGCGACCTGCTCGGGGGAGCGCAGAGAGGTCAAACCGGCCATGGTGGCCTTGACCACGTTCTGAGGATTGTTGGAGCGCAGGCACTTCGCACAGATGTTCTTGATGCCCACAGCCTCCATGACGGCACGGACAGCACCGCCGGCGATGACGCCGGTGCCCTCGGGGGCGGGCTTCATCAGCACAGTGCCGGCACCGAATACGCCGATCACATCGTGGGGGATGGTAGAACCGGCCAGAGAAACCTTGACCATGTTCTTCTTGGCATCGGCGATGCCCTTCAGGATAGCCTCGGAGACCTCAGC
>CAZAOL010000160.1:0-2747 GCA_964486785.1 uncultured Oscillospiraceae bacterium | reverse complement strand
GCACCTCGTACTTACCGGTGATCTTAGCCATGTTGTTTGCACCTCCTTTTGGACTGTTAGGCCCACGGTCGCGCCGTGAGCAAGGATATGTCCGCATTCGCAGACATCGTGAAGTATAGCAAAAGACAGTAAGATTGTCAAGGAAAAAACCGCAAAACCGGGAAAATAAAATAATTTTGCCCCAGTCCTGGCGGAAAAGGCTGCTTTAGGAATGGGGGACGGATTCCTCCGCTCCCCTTCGGCTACGCTCAGGGTCGGTCGGAATGACAAAGGTGGGAGTGCAGTAAAAGTTTTGTCGTCCTGAGGAGCGAAGCGACGTGAGGACCCGTTCTCTTAAAACGGACTGTGTTCTCGGCTACGCTGGGAATGACAGCCCCCCGGCCTTGCCATAGGCAAAGCCACCCCCCTCATAAATGCGGGGGGCGAGGGTGCGGGGGATAACCCCTCCGGCAGGGCTTACGCCGTGCCCTTCCCTTAGGATGAGAGACTATTAGACATTATTATTTTGCTTTTTTGTCAGAATATGCTATAATATCTCCATAAAGTGACAGGAGGGGCAGTTATGGAGAGAAACAGCCCGCTTTACAGACAGTTTATTGCCATTTTGCAGGAGGAGCTGCGTCCCGCCATGGGCTGCACGGAGCCGATCGCGCTGGCCTATGCCGGTGCCAAGGGGCGGCAGCTTTTGGGCACGCTGCCGGAGAGAATCCGGTTGGCAGTCAGCGGAAATATTATTAAGAATGTAAAGAGCGTGGTGGTGCCCAATACCGGCGGACTGCGGGGCATTGCCGCGGCGGTTTGCGCCGGTGTGGTGGCCGGTGACGCGGACAGGGAGCTGGAAGTCCTGAGTGCGGTCACCCCTCAGGAGCAGCAGGCACTGGCGGAGTATTCCCATGCGACCCCTGTGGAGATCCATCCCTCGGACAGCGATTTGGTCTTTGACATCGACCTGACGCTGATGGCAGGGGAGGACTATGCCCGGGTTCGGATTGTAAACCACCACACCAATCTGGTGCTGCTGGAAAAAAACGGAGAAAAGCTGCTGGAGCTTCCGGTGGAGGCGGCCTCCGACGACCGGCTGACCGACCGCTCCTGCCTGAGTATTGAGCGGATCGTGGAGTTCGCGGACGCGCTGGACGTGGCGGATATCCGGAAATGTGTGGGCAGGCAGATCCGTTACAATATGGATATCGCAAAGGCAGGCTTGGAGGGCGACTGGGGCGCGAACATTGGCCGGGTGATCCTCCGCCAGCAGGGGACTTCCTTGGAAAAGCGGGCCTGCGCCTATGCCGCCGCCGGATCTGATGCCCGGATGAGCGGCTGTGAAAAGCCGGTGATCATCCTCTCCGGCAGCGGAAATCAGGGTATCACCGCCAGCGTGCCGGTGGTGGTGGTGGCGCAGGAGCGGGGGGCTTCGGAGGAGCAGCTCCTGAAAGCGGTGGCGGTCAGCGATTTGGTCACCCTGCATCAAAAGACGGGGATCGGACGGCTCTCTGCCTACTGCGGCGCGATCAGCGCGGGCTGTGGCGCGGGCGCGGGAATCGCCTATCTGTATGACGGCAGCGTGGACGCGGTGGCCCATACGGTGGTCAATGCCATCGCCATTTTGTCCGGTACGATTTGTGACGGAGCAAAGCCCTCCTGCGCGGCAAAGATCGCCGCGGCGGTGGACGCGGGCATTTTGGGCTACGATATGTATTTGGAGCATCAGCAGTTCTACGGCGGCGACGGCATCGTCACCAAGGGCGTGGACCGCACGGTGGGGAATGTGGGCCGCCTTGCCCGGGAGGGCATGAAGGAAACGGACAAGACCATTCTGGAGATCATGCTCAGCGACGGCTGTTGAAGATAGTTGAATTTTTCCGCAGCCCAATACCCTCTCCCGGGGAGAGGGTGGCCGAGCGAAGCGAGGTCGGGAGTGGAACGGCGATAGGTTTGTCCTGAGAGAAAGTCTGTTGCGGCGCAATTGACCAAGATTACCGCCCTCGTAGGGCACGCATGAAATGCGTGCCCTACGAGGGCGGAATCTATTTCAATCATCCGCGGAAATCACTTTTTGTTCAAAAAAACGCTCCTCCGGCGAGAACCGGAGGAGCGAATATTTTTTTGCTTAGAGCTGCGGGCCGGCCTCGACCAGAGCAGAGCCTGCTTCGTTGCCGGTGTACTTGACGAAGTTCTTGATGAACCGTCCGGCCAGATCCTCAGCCTTCTTCTCCCACTCGGTGACATCCGCGTAGGTGTCCCGGGGATCGAGAATGGCGGGGTTCACGCCGGGCAGAGCGGTGGGAACCTCAAAATTGAACAGGGGGATCTTCTTGGTTTCCGCCTTCAGGATGGAGCCATCCAGAATGGCATCGATGATGCCGCGGGTGTCCTTGATGGTGATGCGCTTGCCGGTACCGTTCCAGCCGGTGTTGACCAGGTATGCCTTGGCACCGTTTGCCTCCATCTTCTTGACCAGCTCCTCACCGTACTTGGTGGGGTGCAGCTCCAGGAATGCCTGACCGAAGCAAGCGGAGAAGGTGGGAGTGGGCTCGGTGATGCCGCGCTCGGTGCCGGCCAGCTTTGCGGTGAAGCCGGACAGGAAGTAGTACTGCGCCTGCTCGGGAGTCAGGATGGACACGGGAGGCAGCACGCCGAAGGCGTCAGCGGACAGGAAGATGACATTCTTCGCGGCGGGAGCGGCGGAGATGGGCTTGACAATGTTGGTGATGTGGCTGATGGGGTAGGAAACACGGGTGTTCTCG
>CAZAOL010000159.1:0-2807 GCA_964486785.1 uncultured Oscillospiraceae bacterium | reverse complement strand
GCGGATCCATCAGCAGCACCCGTCCGGTGTCCTCATTTTCGGACTTGGACATCTTTGCCGTAGGATTGGTCAGGCTCATGATGCGCGCGCCTACCTTGGGCACAAAGGGTTCGGGAATCTTGAAAACATCTCCGTAAATGCCGTTAAACCGACGGGCAATGACATGGGTCAGCTCCACGTGCTGCTTCTGATCCTCACCCACCGGCACCAGATCCGGCTGGTACAGCAGAATATCACCTGCCATCAGGCTGGGGTATGTAAACAGTCCGGCGTTGATATTGTCCGCGTTCTTGGCGGACTTATCCTTGAACTGGGTCATGCGGCTGAGCTCACCGAACATGGAATAGCAGTCCAGGATCCAGCCCAGCTCCGCGTGCTGATGCACATGGCTTTGGATAAACAGCGTATTCTTCTCCGGATCCAAGCCGCAGGCAATATACTGCGCCAACTGCTCCAGTGTACGGCGGCGCAGCGCGGCAGGATCCTGCCGCACCGTCAGCGCGTGCAGATCCGCCATAAAATAAAAGCAGTCATATTCGTCGGCACGCTCTGCCCAGTTCTTCACCGCGCCCAAATAAGAGCCCAGAGTCAGATCCCCGGAAGGCTTGATGCCGGATAACATTCTTTTCTTTGCAACTTCTTCCATAGCCAATAACCTCTTTCCTGTTTGTCGCACAGCTCCCCGCAAGAGGGGCATTTCAGCATTGCCTATGATACCACACATTAAAATAAAACGCAAGTAAATTGACTTTATCCCGCTTAGATGTTATAGTTATCTAAGAATTTGGAAAGACAGAGGTAACCGATATGGATTATCAAGCTTTAGCCGAACTGCTGTTCCCCAATGTCACCGAGACTCCGGAGGCATTGGAGGCCCGTTTCCCTCTGCGGGAGCTTCCTGAGGGCGCGGTTGTCACCCGTATGGCTCCCTCCCCCACCGGCTTTGTCCATTTAGGCAATTTGGTGCAGGGGCTGACCGCCGAGCGCATGGCCCACCAGTCCGGCGGCGTGCTGTTCCTCCGGGTGGAGGATACGGATGCCAAGCGGGAGGTTCCCGGCGCGGTGGAGGTACTGATTGAAACCCTGAAGCACTACGGGATCCATTTTGACGAGGGTGCTACCATCACCGGAGACAGCGGCTGCTACGGCCCATACCGTCAGCGTCAGCGGGCTGAGATCTATCACGTTTATGCCAAAAAGCTGGTAGCTCAGGGCATGGCCTATCCCTGCTTCTGCACCGAAGCGGAGCTTTCCGCCATGCGGGAAAAGCAGGAGGCTGCCAAGGAGACTACAGGCTACTACGGAAAATACGCCATGTGGCGAGACCGTTCCTTGGAGGAAATTCAGGCGCGGCTTACTTCCGGCGCAAGCTGGGTGCTTCGTTTCCGTTCCACAGGCTCTATCGAAAACCAGTTCAAATTTGACGATTTGGTAAAGGGCAAGCTGACCGTCACCGAAAACGATGTGGATCATGTTCTCCTGAAATCCGACGGTATCCCCACCTATCATTTCGCGCACGCCGTGGACGACCATCTGATGCGGACTACCCATGTGGTGCGGGGTGACGAATGGCTGCCCACCCTTCCGTTCCATATTCAGCTTTTCAAGGCATTGGATTTCAAGCTGCCTAAATATGTCCACATCGGGCCGCTGATGAAAATGGACGGCAGCTCCAAGCGCAAGCTGTCTAAGCGCAAGGATCCCGAGCTGGCACTGACCTTCTATAAGGCGGAAGGCTTCCCGGTAGAAGCGGTATATGAGTATATCATGACCTTGCTGAATTCCAACTACGAGGATTGGCGCAGAGCCAACCCCACCGCGGCGGCAACCGACTTTAAATTCAGCCCCAAAAAGCTGAATCCCGCCGGAAACCTGTTCGACTACGCAAAGCTGACGGATGTATCCAAAAATGAGATCGCGAAAATGGATGCGCAAAAGGTTTATGCTCTGCTGACCCAGTGGGCGCAGGAATTTGACCCGGACTTCGCCCGGGAACTGACCGCAGACCCCGACTATGCCACAGCCATCTTAGCAATCGGGCGTGGCGGCAAAAAGCCCCGGAAGGATATCGCCACATGGAAGGAAGCCAAGCCTTATATGGGCTTCTTCTACGATGCCTATTTGCAGGCACCTGAGTTTGATTCCCGCTTCTCCAACGCCACCGTTGTGGATGTGCTGAATCGATTCCTTGCGTCCTTTGACATTGCTGACGATTCCTCGGTGTGGTTTGATAAGGTCAAGTCGATTACCGAGGACATCGGCTTTACTACGGATATGAAGGCATATAAGCAAGATCCCACTGCTTATCCCGGGACGGTGGCGGATGTATCTGCCATGATTCGTTTGGCCGTCACAGGAAAAACCAATTCCCCGGATCTGTATACGGTGATGCAGCTTTTGGGTAAGGAGCGCACCACCGCCCGTATCCAAAGTGTCATCTCCGTCCTCTCCAATTAACCTACAGCCCTCGTCCCAATGGGACGGGGGCTGAGACTGTCAAAAAAGTGGTGTCATTCCGAGGGAGCGAAGCGACCGTGGGAATCTCAATTAAAAACTACGCAGTTTTGTTGGAATTACGCAGGAATTAAGGTTGTTAAAGGAATAAAATGAGATTGCCACGTCGGCCCACAAGGGGCCTCCTCGCAATGACAGGGGTTTATTGACACTCTGAGCCCTCGTTCCAATGGGACGAGGGCTCTTCGCGTGAAAAAACGGGCGCTGCCAAATGGCAGCGCCCGCCTTTATTTAAGATAGTTTACGCGAAATGGAATTACAGAGCCTCAGCGATGTTGACGGTTCTGTCAGCA
>CAZAOL010000158.1:0-2809 GCA_964486785.1 uncultured Oscillospiraceae bacterium | reverse complement strand
CCGTGGTGGAGGAGCTGGAGGATACCGCTTTGGAGATCCACATCGACACCGCCCGGAATATTAACCCCGACCTTCAGGTGGGTGATACCGTCACTCTGCCTGTGGACATTTCCAAGTTCGGCCGCATCGCCGCTCAGACTGCCAAGCAGGTGGTCATTCAGGGCATCCGTGAGGCGGAGCGCGGCATGGTCTACGAAAGCTACTCCAACAAAGCGCAGGAGCTGCTCACCGGCACGGTGCTTCGCATCGATCCCAGCGGCGACATGATTGTTACCGTAGGCACGGGCGCGGAGAAGCACAACGCTGTACTGCGTGCCGGCGAACAAATTCCCGGCGAGAGCCACCGGGAGGGCGACACGATCCGTGTCTATGTTTTGGAGGCACGGCAGTCCGCCCGCAGCACCAATGTTTATGTATCCCGTACCCACCCCAATCTGGTTCGCCGGCTGTTTGAGCTGGAGACTCCCGAAATCGCGGAGGGTCAGGTGGAGATCCGCAATATCGCCCGGGAAGCAGGCTCCCGTTCCAAGATGGCCGTTCGTGCCACCATGGAGGGCATCGATCCCGTAGGCGCGTGCGTCGGTCCCCGTGGCGGACGTGTGGGCGCTGTGGTGGAGGAGCTGAACGGCGAGAAGATCGACATCGTGGTGTGGAGCGAGGATCCCTGCCAGTATGTCCGCGCGGCCCTCAGCCCCGCTGATGTGGTCAGTGTAGAGCCTGTGCCCGGTCAGAAGGCCTGCCGTGTGGTGGTGCCGGACGATCAGCTCAGCCTTGCCATCGGCAAGGAAGGTCAGAACGCCCGTTTGGCTGCCCGGCTCACCGGCTATAAGATTGACATCAAGCCCGCCTCCTATGTGGAGGAAAGCGGCGAGGAATAAAATACTGTCATCGCGAGGGCGAAGCCCGTGGCAATCCCCAAAGGTATTCTGATCCTCCGGGAAATCGTCACACCAGTGTGCGCGCTGGTTCGCGATGACCGCTGAATGGAGGTGCAGCTTATGCAAAAGAAGATCCCTCAGCGGCAGTGTATGGGCTGCCGGGAACGGAAGGATAAACGGGATATGATCCGGGTGGTTCGTGGAGTCACCGGCACCGTATCTCTGGATTTCAGCGGAAAGCTCAACGGTCGGGGCGCGTATATCTGCCCGGATCTTGCGTGCCTGCAAAAGGCGCGGAAAGCCAAATCCTTAGAGCGCAGCTTGGAGGTAGAGATCCCTCAGGAGGTCTACGACCGGCTGGAAAAGGAGATGGAGGGCAGCCGTGGATAATACACTGTTTTATCTTTCCTTGGCCCGCAAGGGCGGCCGTGTGGAGCTGGGCGAGGAGCCTGTAGGCGCTGTCGCCCGGGCCGGAAAGGCGTATTTGATCGTCGTAGCCGGCGATGCCTCGGAGCACACCTGGCGCAGAGCCAAGAGCTTCGCCGCTCTCACCGATCAGCAATGCGTCCGGCTGGAGGCCACCAAGGACCAGCTTGGCATGGCCATCGGCCGCACCAGTCTTGCCATCGCCGCGTTTACCGATGCCGGACTGGCACTGGCGTTCCTCAAGGCGCAGCCCACCCCCGACCCCAAGGTTTTGGCGGTGCTGGAGGATAAGGCCCGGCGGGTGAAGCAACGCCAGCAAGAGGCCAAAGCCCACCGCCGTAATGTCCGGATGGGCCGCAAGAAGTAAGCAACTGGCAGTCGCTGCCAGCTCCCATAGTTTTTTGGAGGTGCGTATATGAGTTTAGTGAAGTATCGTATTCGGGATGTCGCCGCGGATTTCGGCGTTGCATCCAAGGAGATCGTTGAGATCATCTCCAAGTTTTATGACAAGCCCAAGTCCAGCACACAGGTTTTGGGCGAAGACGAACTGAATGTAGTCTTTGACTACATGACCCAGCTCCATCAGATTGAATCTCTGGAGCAGGTGTTTGCCGTGCAGCCCGCCCCCAAGGCCGAGCCTGTAAAGACGGAAGCACCCAAGGCGGAGCAGGAAAAGCCCGCTCAGCCCAAGGCAGAAGCCAAGGCCGCAGAGCCTGCCAAGCCTGCCAAGCCCGCAGAGCCTGCCAAGCCCCAAGTGCCGGAGCGCAAGAGGGAACGCCGGGTGGTGGATACCTCCGCGGTGCAGGTCAATGCCAACCGCTTCAACGATGTGGACGATCTGGTGTCCGAGCGTGTTCAGAACTACCAGGGCGGCAAGCAGCGTATCGGCGGCGGCAAGGGCAAGCAGCAGAACAAGCAGCAAAAGAGCAATTTCAAGGGCAACAAGTCCCGCAACGAGGAGCAGGAGAAGATGCGCCGTCTGCAAATGGAGATGGCACGGAAAGCCCCTGTGACTGTGAAGATCCCCGACGAGATCACCGTCGGCGAGTTGGCTTCCCGGATGAAGAAGACCGCCGGAGAGGTCATCAAGTGCCTGATGAAGAACGGTGTCATGGCCGGCATCAACCAGACCATCGACTTTGATACCGCCGAATTTGTAGCCACGGAAATGGGCTGCAAGGTGGAAAAGGAAATCACCGTCACCATCGAGGAGCGGATTATTGACGACCATGTGGATACCGCCGAGGAGCTGCAGACCCGCGCTCCTGTTGTGGTGGTCATGGGTCACGTTGACCACGGCAAGACCTCCACGCTGGATGCCATCCGTAAGACCTCCGTCACTGCAGGCGAGGCCGGCGGCATCACCCAGCACATCGGCGCGTACACCGTGGATGTGAACGGCAATATGGTCACCTTCCTGGATACCCCCGGTCACGCCGCGTTTACCTCCATGCGTGCCCGCGGCGCCAAGTCCACGGATATCGCCATTCTGGTGGTGGCTGCCG
>CAZAOL010000157.1:0-2996 GCA_964486785.1 uncultured Oscillospiraceae bacterium | reverse complement strand
CGGCAGGGGTCTGGTACAGGGACTCCTCGTAACCGGCGGGATCGCCGTAGAAGCCACAGACATACTTCTTGACCAGAGTAGCGGTTTCGGTGTCGTATTCCTTCTTGCAGATGATCTTCTTCATGGAATTACCTCCTTTCAATGGGAAAATCAATCGATGAGCTTATTATACACTTTTTTTGATGAAATGCAATAGCTTTGTGGATAATTAACAAACTTTTCACGGAAATTCGTTTGATAGAGTGAGTTTTAAGCCGTTGAAAACACAGGTTTCCCGTCAATGTGCACAATAATCTATAATCAATTGGAAATATATTCCTGAGCATCCGGGCCGGAAACCGTATAGATTTGCGTTTCCTTGGTGATGGTTTGGGGATACAGTGCTTGCCAATCCTTCAAATCACCCGCATAGAAAATATGGATCAGCCGCTCACAGCCGGAGAAGGCATCCTGCTGGATGGTGTGGGTATTTCCCGGGACATAAATGGCTTCCAGCTTATCACAGTTATAAAACGCCCGGTCTTCTATAACGGTCAGGCTTTCCGGCAGCTTGATTCCCCGCAAGCAATCGCAGTCCTGAAATGCGCCCGTGCCAATGGCGGTGACGGTCTGACCGTCGACGGTGGCGGGAATCTCAAGCACCGAGCCGCCGGTATACCGGGCTTGGTCAAAGGAAAGAACACCGTCCTCTACCGTAAACCATGGGGTCTGGGAGGAGGGGGCTCGGGTCATCAAAAATACAGCTACGCCCACCAGCAGCATTACAGCCAGCAGCAGGGCGGGGGGCCAAAGCCGTCCTTTTTTGGGCTGGCTAAGCGGCACAAGCTCGCTGCCACAGACGGAGCAGCGCATGATATCATTGGGGCGTGGGGCATTGCATTTGGGGCAGAACATGAGATTACCTCCGTATTTTATGGATGAAGAGCAGATAGAACAGCACCGGCATAATAACAATATCATAAACTCGGGGACCGTGGAACAGTATGATACTAATCAGCAAAGTAATCAGAAGGATGCCGGCAGATGCGAGAAAATATTCCCCAAATTTGTGGTATAGATATCCAATAGCTTGGAAAGCACTCCCAGCACAGCACCTAAAAGAAATAAGGCAATCACGGGAAGGTATGTTTTGCGGGTCATGACATTTCATCTCCTTTATGCCATCATATCACAGACTGACCCACTTCGCAAGATGCTTGCGGTGGAGAAAGAAACATGATATGATACGGAAAAAGGAGGCGATTGTGTGAAGGATATTCCTGTATTTACCACAGAGTATGGCATTGCCAGCCTGATGCTTCGGGAGATACCTTACCGTCAGGAGGCCTATGTGCGGGTACAGACAGTGCAGCCGGGTCAAACGGAGGCACTGGTGAAGGAGTGCGTGGCATTTTGCCGTGCCTGCGGTGCGGAAAAGATTTATTGGAGTGCACCGGAAACTCAGGGGCAGCTCCATACGGTCGTATATGAAATGCAGGGTACGGCGCGGTCAGATCCGGAGCTGGTGGAACAGCTTTTTCCCGTGACACAGGAAACGGTAATCCAATGGCGTCAGCTTTTCAATGAAAAAATGCGGGATGTAGACAATGCGGCTACCCTGACAGAACAGGATACAGAACGGCTGCTGCATTCCGGCGGCGCGTATTTCGTGCATCACAACGGAAAGCTGCTGGGGCTGGGCTGGCTGGAGGAAAACAAGGTGCTGGCGGTAGCTGCTATAGAGAAGGGCGCGGGGGAACGGGTGATGCACACATTGATGTCTTTGGTGGAGGGGGCGACCCTTTCGCTGGAGGTGGCATCTACCAATGAACGGGCGATCCGGCTGTATGAGAAGCTGGGCTTTATTAAAACACGGGAGCTTTCAAAATGGTATCGCAGCGAAGGTGGAGCCTGGGCGGATTGAAAACCTCACATCGGTGGCACTGTGGCTTTGTGTGGGGAAGAAGCTGTAGAAAATTCCGCCGCACAAAGACATCTGTCTTTGATATATCATACACATTTTAGACCGAAGGGGAATACTCCCATTGTGGATTTCTCCAAAACTGCTGAGAACGGTTGACTTTTGATGCAGAAAGCGTATACTTGGATACATAGCTTTTGCGGAAGGAAGGAACATTTTATGCACGGAAAACCTGTGGATTCCATCGGCTTCGTGGCGCAAGCCGATTCGGAGCTGGCAGCCATGATGGGCCGCGAGCTGGAGCGGCAGCAGGATGGCTTGGAGCTGATTGCTTCGGAGAACTTCGCTTCTCCCGCTGTAATCGCGGCAATGGGTTCGATTTTGACCAATAAATATGCTGAGGGCTTGCCCGGAAAGCGGTATTACGGCGGTTGTCAGTTTGTAGATGAGATTGAAGAGCTTTGCATCCAGCGGGCGAAAGCGTTGTTTGGCGCGGATTTTGCCAATGTACAGCCACACTCCGGCGCGCAGGCCAACGCGGCTGTACAGCTTGCGCTGCTGCAGCCCGGCGATACCATGATGGGCATGAGCCTTGCCAATGGCGGACATCTGTCCCATGGCAGTCCTGCCAATATTTCGGGTAAATACTATAATGTGGTTTCCTATGATGTGAATAAGGAAACGGGCTTGATCGACTACGACCAAATTCGGGATATGGCAATAAAATGCAGTCCGAAGCTGATTATTGCCGGTGCGTCCGCCTATCCCCGTGCCATTGATTTCAAGCTGTTTGCGGACATTGCCCATGAGGTCGGCGCGGTGCTGATGGTGGACATGGCCCACATTGCCGGTCTGGTGGCGGGCGGCGCGCACCAAAGCCCCATTCCCTATGCCGACATTGTTACTACCACCACCCATAAGACCCTTCGCGGCCCTCGCGGCGGTCTGATCATGGGCAAGGAGGAATTTGCCAAGAGGATTAACTCTGCCGTGTTCCCCGGAACCCAAGGCGGCCCGCTGGAGCATGTCATTGCCGCCAAGGCTATTTGCTTTAAGGAGGCTATGCAGCCGGAGTTCAAAACCTACGCCCACGATG
>CAZAOL010000156.1:0-3001 GCA_964486785.1 uncultured Oscillospiraceae bacterium | reverse complement strand
ACCGTCCTCCGTTCCCAGCAGCTCCGTCCAAGTGGCCTTGCCCACGGAGCCGTCCACGGTCAGATCTCGCTCGAACTGGAACTGCTTGACTGCGGTTTCGGTAGCCGGGCCGAAGCTGCCGTCCAGCTTCTTCTCGCCCAGATCGTAGCCGTAGCCCAAAAGCAGAGCCTGCAAGCCAAATACCGCGCCGTTCTTCGCGCCCTTTTTCAGCACAGGAAGGGTCACAGTAACGGTCTTTTCCGCCTCAGCCACTCCGCCGAAGGTATCGACCTTGTTGCCGCTGGTATTTTTCCAGTAATTCTTCGTGTCTCCCGAGCCGATATGAACAAAGTACCCATAGTCTTTGTCATACAGACCGATGCGCCGGATGCCGATGCTTTCCGCGTACCGTGCCACCTCTTCAGGCTCTACGCCCTTCACCGTGATGTCCGCCGCCATGCCCTTCACGTGATGAGAGCCGGGGTCGCCGCCAACCTCCGCATTGTGCTCGGTGCAGCGGTAGCCGGAGTTGACATTCACCGACACGCCGAAATGGTCGCGAATCTTCTGCAAAAGCTCCACCAGCTTTTCATCCAGCAAAACCTTATCGCACCGGCTGCACTTGCAGTCGAACTCGCTGAGCTTGAAATTCTTGGACAATTGCAGATTGATGTCCTTCTTTTTGTCGTAGGTTTTAATCATTTTCCTTCTCCTTCTCCTTCTCCATTTGTGTTTTCACATACGCCTTACATTCCTCGCAGTAGGCGTAATAGGCGGCGTATTCCTCCGGCTTTTCGTCCTTTTGGCGCAGAATGGCGAACTCCTGACTGGCGGTGTACCGCTTGCGGATTTCGGTGTCCACCAGTTCGTCATAGGAAGTATTGAGCCAGTAGGCGCGTTCCGCCTCGGCCTGTGCGGCTTGGAGGGCGGAGATTTCTTCGGGGGTTAGTTCGATTTTTATTCCGTTTATAATTTTTTTCACTAAACGTCACCTCGCATAACAACTAATGATGCAGGGCGTATTGTATCCGCCCGTTTGCAATGCTGAAGTTAAGCTAATGCCGATTTTGTTTATTGTTCCTTTGTAAGTCCCAAGAACATTATGCACGCCATCATACTGATAGTGCGCGCTATTTGAGGAAAGCAATATCTCGAAATAATCACCACATATTCTTTTTACTTTGAAAGTATGATACATAGTGATAGTTCCGCGTTGGAACTTATACCATTGATCTACGTTGTTTCCGTTGATTTGCGCTACCGCCGTAGGTTCTTCCGAATTACCCCACGGAGAATATACAATCATTATCGCCTCATCATAGTCGGCTAGCCCATCAAACTCAATCAATGTTATATTATCTTCTGTGGTAATTTCGGTTTCACTGATTAGCTCCCACGCTTCGCCTTCCCCGCCGGGCAACTCCGCGCACTCCCAGCTCGCGGGCTTGCCGTTTTCGTCCACTTCCTTGACAACGAGAGTCTGCCCGACCTCTGCGATAGACGGGGCGGTGATCTTGGTGTTGAGCTGACGCACGTTGACAGCATCGGTATCTTCTACGCCAGCCTCAACGCCTCTTAGTACAACATCGCCATCAGTATCCGCGTTGTTGCTCAAATGCAATAAGGTTTTATTTTGCTCTTCGTCAACTTCGGCAATCAGATACACTGCATTATCGCCAAGCACCAAATCGCCGGGGACTTCTACAGTTCCGAATATTGCGTGTGTTTCCGGGTATTCCATTATGCCCTCACCATCGGGCGCAAAACACCGCTTTTCGTTAGCGTATACACCGCCGTCAAGAGTGACACATACGGTATAAAGCCGGTTATCTACGAGATTGTAAAATACCCAACCATTGCTCATATCGCCGTTGGGGCCGAGAAAAGAATATAGCGTGGTGCCGATTTTTAGCATAACGCAGCTTCCGGCCTCATAGCCCGCTGCTATCTTGGCTAGATTGTCCTCATCCATAGAGCCGGATTCAGATGACCAATTATATGTCGCCTCGACCACCACTACAGAGGCGGCAGAGCCACCCAAGGGTTCGCTGGAAACCTG
Source organism: uncultured Oscillospiraceae bacterium (assembly GCA_964486785.1). Taxonomy (GTDB): domain Bacteria; phylum Bacillota; class Clostridia; order Oscillospirales; family Oscillospiraceae; genus Faecousia. The sequence continues at coordinate 963 of CAZAOL010000156.1, read as the reverse complement.
TACATTGCTTTCGCCATCAATCTGCACATACCACTCCACGCCTTCACAGACGGCGGAGAAATGATAAGCACCACCTTCTTCCTTCACCAACGGCAGGCTAAGCAACTGCTGATTTTCGGTTTCCAGTACGCAGACCAATGTTCGTCCGGCAGCTTTGACTGCCCGAAGATCACTTATGGTATCCTCCGCGACATAGCCCCCTCCGCCAGGAAAGACGAGGAAATCGTAAGTATCTATGATTTTCTTCGACAGTGCATTTACGCCGTATCGGCTGATTTCCACCCGGTATTCATTTCTGTCCAGCACCGTGGAGAAATACGCCACGCCATCATATACCCGGACAAAGGGCAAAAACACGCCATCCCACTCACAAACGCATAGCTGTCCTGACTCCTCTGCGTTCTGAATATCGTCGATAGACTTATCCGCCGTGTAACCGTCAGATTTGCTGCCCGATATTGTGATCCACAGCGGCTTTGCCGATCCCAACGCTGAATTAATCTGCTCCATGGTGCTGTAATTGTAGTAATCGTTGGACAGTGTTTCCCCGGCGGCAGGATTCTTCGTCACCTCCACCGTCAAGGGAAACACCGCCAGTTGCTCCAGCGTGTCCGGCTTACAAAGCACCACCGCCACCTGCACCGCCCCCGGAGCGGTCAGCACCTGGGGTGCCAGCGTGGCAGTAATTACGTTCCCGCTAAAGGAGCAGGCAGGTGTTCCGTCCGGCAGCGCGTCGTACCATCCCGAGGTTCCGTCCCCTTTGCGATACGCCACAGAAACCACCGTCCCCGTGGGAACTGTCCACGCCTTATCCTCGGAAAGCAGCGTCAGCTCCAACACCCGGGTGCTGGCATCTCCCTGCACCGCGTCGATGCAGGGAATCAGATGCCGATCGTCCAAATGGACGGTTAATTTATGTATTACCTTCATGTTTTACCTCACGTCCCGATTAAAGTGTATGTT
>CAZAOL010000155.1:0-3089 GCA_964486785.1 uncultured Oscillospiraceae bacterium | reverse complement strand
GGGGCGTGCCGGTGGGGGCTTTCATGAGGATCAGCTCCACGCCGTTTTCCTCACACAGCAGCCGCATTTTGTCTAAATACTCCCAGCAAACCTCCGCCAAGGTGTAATCCATCAGCGGCCGGCCGGTACGCAGCTCCTCGATCCCGTCCACATCGATCCGCATGAGATAGCCGTTGACGGAAAGCTGGGGCGTATCCTTGAAGGCGTAGATGAAATCCTCAGCGGTCAGCTCGCTCCACCGGGAGTGGTATCTCAGCAGCGGGAACACATAGGAAAGGAAGTCTTCCTCCTCCGTCATGGAGGCGTTGATCGCGTCCACCTTGCTGCTTGACCACGCCATGCCGTCCAATGCCAGCCGGTTGTAGGCTTCACTTTGGGGCTCGCCGTACTTCATGGAGAGTACATTGAACACAAACGCCTTGGGCGTTTCATAGCGCAGCGTGTCCTCCATCAGGTAGTAGGAGTGCCAGATAAGCTGCTGGGGGCTTCCCCGCACATAGGAGGAAATGCCGTACTCCTGCCACAGCGTCACCGGGGAAATGCTTTCGTATACCTCGCAATCGCCCACAAAGATTACATCGTGATTTTGGGCGGAATCATAATATTCCTTGATCAGCCGTCCGTCCTGGGCTTCGGACACATATTTGGGTGTCAGTATCCGCTGCAGCCCCGCCAGCACCAACACCAGCACCAGCAAAAACACGGCAATCTTAATTAGCTTTTTAACCATTTTCTACCCTCAAGCTCAGATTTTATACCAGTTTACCATACCTCACCCCAAATCTCAAGGGATAAGACGGTGAAAGTTTTTGCCGATCCGTTAATTTTTGAGCCCGAAAGCATATGTCCTTATTGCTGATAAAAATCTCCGCCCGGAAAATCCGGGCGGAATTTTTATGGAATTAGCCCAATGAATTGCCCTTTTGGGCATGAATTGCACCGATGGTGCATGAATTGGCTGCGCCATGAATTGCGCCTTGCGGCGCATTTTAATGGGCAATTCAAATCATGGAGCGCAGCGAGAAATCATGATGCGCAGCATCTATTCATGACACGAAGTGTCAATTCATCAAAGGCTTAAGACAGAGCTATTTATAATGACGCTTTCCCCAGCGCAGTGCCGTCTTAACGGTTTCCACTTCTAAATCGTTTCGCATATCTAAATAGGCTTCGATAATGCGCCGGTCCTGTTCAGGTAGCCGCTCTATGATTTCTTGAAGCCGAGCTTCCAGTACGGCGCAATTCTCACGAAGCGACAGTAAACAAACATCCTCATATTCTGAAATGTTTGGAAGTCTGTATAGATCCAAAATTCGTTCGTCCAATACCATCCCCTCCTGACAGCTATATTATAGTTACATATTTCAGTATAGTAAAGTCCCTTTTTTCTAAAGATAATGAAAATGATTCTTTGGGAGAGAAGGTGGACTTGTTGATAAGCTATGCACCCTTGTGGAAAACGATGGAGATGAGAGGAGAAACCACCTATACCTTGATAAATAATCATGGTATCAACCCCAGAACGATCAATAATTTGAAGCACAATAAATCCATTACCATGTACACCTTGGAACGCCTGTGTCAAATCCTGAATTGTCAGGCAGAGGCAATTGTGATTTTTAACCCAGATAAATAGCGTCCGGTTCGTACTGCATAATTCCTGATAAAAATTCCGCCCGGAAAATCCGGGCGGATATTTTTATGGAATTAGCTCAATGAATTGTCCCGTAAGACCGAGAACCGTTCCCTGTCCTATCTTATTGTTCTCAGTCCCAATCCACACCCCCATGGGATCCCTCTTGGGACTGAGGGACTCTCCCCCGGGCTAGAAAATGTCCACCGGACATTTTTTACTCCGGCTTCGCCGGAGCCGCCCTCTTCTAGTCCCTCAATGAGCACCAAAAAACCGGATACCCGCTGGGTATCCGGTTTTTTGGTGCCGTTGACGGGACTCGAACCCGTACAGTATCGCTACCGGGGGATTTTAAGTCCCCTGTGTCTACCGATTCCACCACAACGGCGGCTGGGTGGTATGATACCACATTTTCACATTTCCGTCAAGTCTTCCAACCTGTCGGAAAATGGGAACTTTATTTTCTGGCGCGGATATCATCTCCCACAAAGGTCAGCCGGGAAAAGCTGCCCTTCAGGCGGGAGGCGATTTGGGGAGAATAGCGGTGAGCGGTTTCGTCTACATTCAAATTCGTAGAGATCACCATGGGCTTATCCGCCAAAAGCCGGTCGTTTAATAGGCTGTAAAGCGCGGCGGTGACGAACTGACCGGGCATTTCCGTGCCCAAATCGTCGATGATCAGCAAATCGCAGGCGGTATACTTATCACATTCCCTGCGGGCATCCTCGTCGCCGCTGAACCGGGCACGCTCCAGCTTACCAAACAGGCGGGAGGCGGTTTCGTAGCAGACGCTGTAGCCCCGGTCTGTCACCGCTCCGGCAATGCAGGCGGAAAGGAAGGTCTTTCCCAAGCCCGTGCCGCCCACAAACAGCAGATTCCCTGACCCGCCGGAGAAGGTGGTGGCATAACGGCGGCAGATGTCGAAATTCCGCTCCATGATCGTCCGGGGACTGGCACCGTACTTGCTGTCAATGCGGTCGGAATAGTAATCCAGCCGGAACTGGTCAAACCGCTCCTTTCCGCCGGAAAGCACGGAAAGCTCCCGCTTCTGCTCCTGACGGCAAAGCTCCGCCAGACACTGGCACATATTCGCGCCCACATAGCCCGAACCGCCGCAGTGGCGGCAGATCGGCCCGTCCTCCAAGCCGTCTTCTCCGAAATGAAGAGCGACCAGCTCCGCCCGTTCCCTTTGCAGGGCGAGGTTGGCGTTTTTTACTTCCTCCATAGCAGCCCGAACGTCGGTGTTTTGCACATACACCGTCCGTGCCGCCTGAACCATGGACTTGCGAAGCTCTAAATCGATTTCCTTCAAGCGGGGGACTTTTTCATAAGCCTCCAGCAAGCGGCGCAAATTCTCCGATTCCCGGTCGGCCTTGGCCTGTGCCAGCCGTTCTCTTGCCCGCTGGACCACTTCAACACCGTATGCCATGGATCATCCCTCCTGTAAAACACGCCG
>CAZAOL010000154.1:0-3091 GCA_964486785.1 uncultured Oscillospiraceae bacterium | reverse complement strand
ATCTGTCCCATCCGGGGCGGAACGGACGGCGCGCGGCTGTCGTTCATGGGTCTGCCCTGTCCCAATCTGTTCACCGGCGGGCAGAATTTCCACGGCCGCTTTGAGTATATCCCCGTAGAGGACATGGAGGCCGCCACCCGGCTTCTTCTCCACCTCCTCACCTGATTCATCACCCATCCCCGCGACCCTGAGAGGGGAGGCGAGGACGCCGGTCCACAATGGTTCTTTCATAACAATGATACGGCATTATCGACAGATTAGGGTGCGTTGCAAATCTCATTTTGCAACGCACCCATTGATTGTCATTAGAGAATGAATTTATCCGATTGGGGGAGTTCTTTCTCAGTCCTCAGAGAACATATCCTTGCCTACGCCGCACAGGGGGCACTCGAAGGCTTCATCCACCTCTGACCAAGGCGTACCGGGTGCGATGCCGCCCTCGGGATAGCCCTCGGCCTCGTCATAGACCCAACCGCAAACGTCACATACATACTTCATTTTCATTTCCTCCATTTTCAGTTTTTATGCCTATCCGTCAAAGCAAGACGGGGTGCTTATTTCAAAAGCTCGTCAAAGCGAAAATAACGCAGGGTATTGTTGTAGCTGATGTTTTCCACCATCTGTCCCAGCCGCTGCATATCGGCAGGATACTCTCCGTCCTCCACAAGCTGCCCGAACAGGTTGCACAATATCCGGCGGAAATATTCATGCCGTGTATAGCTCAGGAAGCTGCGGGAATCGGTGAGCATTCCGTTGAAGGTGCCCATTGCGCCAAGACTCATCAGGCTGGTCATCTGCGCCTCCATGCCCGGCTTGTGGTCATTAAACCACCACGCGGAGCCCTGCTGGATCTTACCGGGAATGGGGCTGTCGGACTGGAAGCAGCCAATCAGCGTGCCTACCACGCCGTTGTCCGAGGGATTGAGAGAATAGACCACGGTCTTAGTCAGCGCGTCATTCATTTCATAGGCACTGAGCAGCCGGGAAAGCCCCAGCGCGTTGGAGGCATCGTTGATGGCATCGAAGCCGGTATCCGCCCCCAGCTTGCCGTACATCTTTTTGGAATTGTCCCGAATACAGCCAAAGTGGAGCTGATTGACCCAATCATACTTCTTGTAGGACTTACCCACGCTCAGCAGCAGCGCGGTGTGATAAGCAAGCTGCTCATCCCAGGAGATTCCTTCACCTGCCTTGGCACGGCGGAAAATACCGTCCAGCTCCTGCTCGGTCGCCTCCACATAGAAGGCGTAGTCCAAGCCGTGATCGGCGGTGCGGCAGCCGTGGGCCTGAAAATAGTCCACCCGCTGCGCCAACGCCTTTTTCATATCCTCAAGGCTGTTGATGGCATAGCCCACCACCTGCTCCAGCCGTGCTACGTACTGAGGGAAGTCCGGCTTGTCCGCGCGCATGGCCTTATCCGGACGGAACGCGGGCAGAACCACCGCCGGCATGGTGGGGTCAGCCGCCATCAGCTCATGGTACTTCAAATCATCCGCCGGATCGTCGGTGGTGCAGAGCAGCTTTACATTGGACTTTTTGATGATGCCCCGTGCGGACATATCCGGCTGAGCCAAAATGGCGTTGCATTTTGCGTAAATGTCCATAGCATTGTCGCCGGAGAGCGGCTCATAGATGCCAAAGTACCGCTGCAGCTCCAAATGCGTCCAGTGATACAAGGGATTTCCAATCAGATTCGGGATGGTCTGCGCCCACGCCTGAAACTTTTCCGCGTCGGTGGCGTCGCCGGTGACATATTTCTCCGCTACGCCGCAGGAACGCATGGCCCGCCATTTATAATGATCGCCACCCAGCCACACCTGTGTGATGGAGCTGTAGCGTCTGTCCTCATAAATATCCTTGGGGTCGATGTGGCAATGGTAGTCGATAATGGGCATTTTTGCCGCGTGCTGATGGTACAGCGTTTTAGCGGTGGCTGTTTTCAGCAAAAAATCTTCATCCATAAAAGACCGCATGAAGGATTCCTCCGTTTATCTTTTCTAGTCTCCAAATATAATATCAGCAATGCCATTCCTTGTCAAGGCGGACACACCCAATTTGAACAGTTTCTAAGTGTACCTGCGTGAAAATTTTGGGCATTATGTCAGATCGTCCCATTGACAAAAACCCTTCCCTCGAGTATGATATGAGGTGTTGAGATATTGGCTGCCATACAGTCGAAAAGGAGTGTACAATACCTATGAACGAATTACAAAAGCGCATCAATGAGATTGGCGTTGTCCCGGTCATCAAGCTGACCAATCCCTTGCGGGATGCCGCGCCCCTGTCCGACGCTCTGTGTGCCGGCGGTGTACCTGTTGCGGAGATTACCTTCCGTGCTGCCGGCGCGGACGAGGCCATGAAAATCATGGTGGAGCGTCACCCGGAAATGCTGGTAGGTGCCGGCACGGTGCTGACAACGGAGCAGGTGGATAAAACCATTGCTGCCGGCGGCAAATTTGTGGTTACCCCCGGTTTGGACATCGAAATCGTAAAATACTGTCAGGAGAAGGGGATCACCTGTTTCCCCGGCTGTACCACTCCCACCGACTATCATGCCGCCTATAAGCTGGGGCTGGAAGTGTTGAAGTTTTTCCCCGCTGAGCAGTCCGGCGGTCTTGCCAAAATCAAGGCTATGGCTGCCCCCTTTGCTATGTTCAAGGTCATGCCCACCGGCGGCATCAGCCTGAAAAATCTGGCTGAGTACGCCGCCTGCCCGGTAATCTGCGCCTGCGGCGGCAGCTATATGTGCCCCGATAAGCTGATTTCCGAGGGCAAGTGGGAGGAAATCACTGAACTGTGTAAGAAATCTGTAGAAATCGTCAAGGAGGCAAGAGCATAATGGCAAAGATCATTACGTTTGGCGAGCTGATGCTGCGTTTGCAGCCGTATAATTACGAGCGGTTCGTGCAGTGCGACCATGTGGAGTTTACCTTTGGCGGCGGTGAGGCCAATGTGGCGGTTTCTCTTGCCAACTATGGACTGGATGCTGCGTTTGTCACCAAGCTGCCCGCCCACGCCATCGGTCAGGCGGCGGTGAATTCTCTGCGCCGTTACTGTGTTGATACCACAAAAATCGTCCGCGGCGGCGACC
>CAZAOL010000153.1:0-3095 GCA_964486785.1 uncultured Oscillospiraceae bacterium | reverse complement strand
CTGGGCAAAAGCGGAAAACCCCTGGACCGCAGCAGCATCTGGCGGCAGATGAAGCGGCTTTGCAAGGCGGCGGATAAAAGGCAATTCTCTTCGGCTTCAGCCGAGGAAAAGAGGTTTGATATGGAACGGAAAATCGGAACGACCTCCCGGGGTATTCGCTGCCCCATCATCCGTCAGGGTGACGATTTGGCGAAAATCGTGGTAAGCAGCGTGCTGGACGCCGCCGAAAGCGAAAACATCTGCCTGAATAACCGGGACGTGGTGGCAGTCACGGAGTCCGTGGTAGCACGGGCGCAGGGCAACTACACCCCCATTTCCGCCATCACCAAGGACGTGCGGGAGAAGCTGGGCGGTGAGACCATCGGTGTTATCCATCCGATCCTGTCCCGCAACCGCTTTGCCATCTGCCTGCGGGGAATTGCCGCGAGCGCGAAGAAGGTGGTGCTGATGCTCAGCTACCCCTCCGACGAGGTAGGCAACGAGCTGGTGAGCTTAGATCAGCTTGACGCGGCGCAGGTGAACCCTTATTCCGATGTACTTTCCTTGGAAACCTACCGTGCCCTGTTTGGCTCCAACCCCCACCCCTTCACCGGCGTGGACTATGTGCAATACTACGGCGACCTGATCCGTCAGGCCGGTGCGGAGGCAGAGATCATCTTTGCCAATGACCCCCGTGCCATCCTGAGCTATACCAAAAATGTCCTTACCTGCGACATCCACACCCGCAAGCGCACCAAGCGTCTGCTGCTGGCAGCCGGCGCGGAGCGTGTGTACGGGCTTGACGATATTCTCACCGCTCCCGTGGATGGCAGCGGCTACAACGCCGACTACGGTCTGCTTGGCTCTAACAAATCCACAGAGGACACCGTGAAGCTGTTCCCCAGAGATTGCGGCGAGCTGGTGCAGTCCATTCAGGAGCTGTTCCTTGAGCGCACCGGAAAGCTGATTGAGGTCATGGTTTACGGCGACGGCGCGTTCAAAGATCCCGTGGGCAAGATCTGGGAGCTGGCAGATCCGGTGGTCTCCCCCGCCTATACCCCCGGTCTGGAGGGCACGCCCAATGAGCTGAAGCTGAAATATTTGGCTGACAATGACTTTGCAGACCTTTCCGGCGCACAGCTTAAGGCCGCCATCGAAGGCGCGATTCGCAAGAAAAGCGGAGATCTGGTGGGCAATATGGCATCTCAGGGTACGACCCCCCGCCGCCTGACGGATCTGATCGGTTCGCTGTGCGACCTGACCTCCGGCTCCGGCGACAAGGGCACTCCCATCATTCTTGTTCAGGGCTATTTCGACAATTATACCAACTGATCTCCTGCCGGCAGGAAGCACCCTTTTGCGGTTGACAAGTCCCAATCTCCCGTGGTATAATCCCCGTTAGACTTGGAAACCCTAAACGCAGAAACGGAGGGCGCGGAGATGGAGCACAATGGGCTGATGTTTTACGGCGATGCCTGTAACTCTCTTTTCCGTCAGCGCGTTACCGAATTTCTGAGCCAGTTTGGCTTTGGTGTTTCCGACACGCAATACGCTGTATTTCCCGGCTTTTGTGATGTGCATGTGCATTTCAGAGAGCCGGGATTTTCATACAAGGAAACCATTTCCACCGGCAGCGCGGCGGCTGCCCGGGGTGGGTACACCGCCGTGTGTACCATGCCCAACCTGTCCCCCGCCCCGGATACGCCGGAGCATTTGCAGGTGCAGCAGAATCTTATCCGCCGCCACAGCCAGATCCACATCTACCCTTACGGCACGATCACCATGGGTCAGCGAGGGCAGGTGCTTTCCCTCATGGATGCCATGTCCGCCCACGTCTGCGGCTTTTCCGATGACGGTCGGGGCGTGCAAAGCGAGGAAATGATGACCGCCGCTATGGTCAAGGCAAGGAAGCTGGGCAAGCTCATCGTTGCCCATTGCGAGGACGATTCTCTGCTCCGGGGCGGCTATATCCACGACGGCAGCTATGCCAAAGCCCACGGTCACCGGGGCATCTGCTCCGAAAGCGAGTGGGGGCAGATCCAGCGGGATCTGCGCTTGGCGGAAAAAACCGGCTGTGCCTACCATGTGTGCCACATCTCCACCAAGGAGAGTGTCGCGCTTATCCGGCAGGCAAAGGCACGGGGCGTGGATGTGACCTGTGAGACCGCTCCCCATTACCTGATTTTAGACGAAAACGACCTGCGAGAGGACGGACGGTTCAAAATGAATCCCCCTCTGCGCGGCAAAGCCGACCGGCTTGCTCTGCTCGAGGGCATTCAGGACGGCACGATCGATATGATCGCCACAGACCACGCTCCCCACGCTCCTGAGGAAAAGGACAAAGGGCTGGCAGGCAGTGTCTTTGGCGTTGTTGGGCTGGAAACCGCGTTTCCTGCCCTGTATACTCACTTGGTAAAGCCGGGTTTGATCTCCATGGAGCGGCTGGTGCGGCTTCTGTGCGACGCCCCCCGGCAGCGGTTCGGACTTCCCTTGGGGCTGGATTTCAGCCTTTGGGATCTAAGCCGCGGTTACCTTGTCAATCCCAACGAATTTCTTTCCATGGGCAAGTCCAGCCCCTTCACCGGCACAGAGCTTTTCGGGCGATGCTGTCTGACCGTCTGCGACGGGGCGGCGGTATGGCTGGACAAAACCCCATAGTAACGGAGGCATTTTTATGGCAAAGCGCAAAGATATCAAAAAAATCCTGATCATCGGCTCAGGCCCAATTGTTATCGGTCAGGCCGCTGAGTTTGACTACGCCGGTACACAGGCTTGCCTTGCTCTGAAGGAGGAGGGCTACGAGGTGGTGCTGGTCAACTCCAACCCCGCCACCATCATGACCGACACCACCATCGCCGACAAGGTGTATATGGAGCCGCTGACACTGGAATATGTGGCAAAAATCATCCGTTATGAGCGTCCCGATGCCATTTTGCCCGGCATCGGCGGTCAGACCGGATTGAATCTGGCTATGGAGCTGAAAAACAAGGGCGTGCTGGCAGAGTGTCAGGTGGAGCTGCTGGGCACCTCCAGCGAATCCATTGAGCGTGCCGAGGATCGGGAGCTGTTCAAGGAGCTGTGCCAGTCCATCGGCGAGCCGGTCATCCCCTCTGAGA
>CAZAOL010000152.1:0-3099 GCA_964486785.1 uncultured Oscillospiraceae bacterium | reverse complement strand
ACGCCTACGAGCTGCTGGCTCAGCCCGACATCGACGGCGGTCTGATCGGCGGTGCTTCTCTGGTGCCGGAGAAGTTTGTTAAGATCATCGAGGCTGCCAACCAGCCCACCGTGTGAAAATGAAAAGGAGCGGCCTCAGGCCGCTCCTTTTAGTGAATAGTGAAAAGTGAAGAGTGAATAGTGAATAGTTGCGGTATCGCTTCGCGACGGTTAATGATCCACTATTCATCGAAATCCAAAGAAGGTGATTTGATGGATACAATCTACTTATCTGCAAGTGCCCCCAATACCGCCCAAATTGCCGCCGAGATCATCAAATCCGGCGGTCTGGTGGCCATCCCCACGGAAACCGTGTACGGACTGGGGGCAAACGGACTGGACGAGAACGCTGTGGCAAAGATCTTTATTGCCAAGGGCCGCCCTCAGGACAACCCTTTGATCCTGCATATTTCCGGCCCGGAGCAGATCGAGCAGTTTTGCCATCATATCCCTCAGGCGGCATATGATTTGGCGGATGCCTTTTGGCCCGGCCCGCTGACCATGGTGCTTCCGGCAAGGGAGTGTGTGCCCAAGCGCACCACCGGCGGACTTTCCACCGTGGCGGTGCGCTGTCCGGATCACGAGACCGCCCGGCAGATCATTGCCCTTTCCGGCGTTCCCATTGCCGCGCCCTCTGCCAATATTTCCGGCAAGCCCTCCACCACCACCGCCCAGCACGTCCTCCACGACCATGACGGCAAGATCGATGCCATTGTGGACGGCGGTTCGTGCCGTGTGGGCGTGGAATCCACCATCGTGGATCTGACGGAGGAGCGTCCCCGCCTGCTGCGCCCCGGCGGAATCACACCGGAGCAGCTTATGGCGGTGCTGGGTGATTTGATCGTGGACAAGGCGGTCACCGCCCCTCTTGCCAAGGACGAGGTGGCGAAGGCCCCCGGCATGAAGTACCGCCACTACGCCCCCCAAGAGCCGGTGGTGATCGTTTCCGGCAGCCGGGAAAAGGCGGCGGCGTATATCCACCGCCACTTCCGGCCCGGCGACCGGGTGCTGTGCTTCCAGGAGGAGCTGCCCCTTTACGCGGACTGCGATCCTCTGTCCTACGGGCAGGAGGCGGATGTGAATACCCTGTCCGCCGGACTGTTCGCGGCACTGCGTGAGCTGGATGACCCGAAGATCCATCAGGTATACGCCCGCTGCCCCGTAGGCGGCGGTGTGGCATACGCGGTGCAAAACCGTTTGAAAAAGGCGGCGGCCTTTCACATCATCGACGCGGAGGAGGAGCTATGATCATCGGCATCACCGGCGGCAGCGGCAGCGGCAAAACCACCCTGCTTTCGATTTTGGAGCAGCGGGGAGCACTGGTGCTGGACTGTGACCGAATCTATCACAGCCTGCTGTCTACCGACTCTCGGCTTCTGCAGGCCATCGAAGCCCGTTTCCCCGGCACGGTGGAGGGGGGCGTGCTCCAGCGGAAAAAGCTGGGGAGTATGGTGTTTTCCGACCCGCAGGCACTTTCCGACCTGAACGCCATAACCCATCCCGCGATTACCGACGCAGTATTATGTAAACTTACCCCGGCGCCGCCCCTTGCCGTCATTGATGCCAGCATTTTGCTGGAAAGTCCTTTGCGCTCGCTGTGCGATATTACCGTGGGTGTCATCGCGCCTTTGGAGCAACGGATTGCCCGCCTGAGAGAGCGGGACGGCATCAGCCGGGAATACGCCCTCATGCGGATCGAGTCCCAGCCGGAGGATGGCTGGTATCGGGAAAAATGCGACTATATTTTAGAAAACAACGGGAATCTGGATGCCTTTCACAGCCAATGTCTTGCATTTTTTCAAGAGTTGGGTATAATGGAAGCATAGAAAAGGCTCCCCTGGAGGGGAGCTGTCAGCGAAGCTGACTGAGGGGTGTCCTCTTATATCCGTCTGGCGCGCCCCTCCGACCCGCATTATGAAAGGAGAACGACCTATGACCAATGAAGAACTGCGCAGCTCCCTGCTGATCACGCCGAAGAACGGCTATGCGGATCTGACCGCCCAGCAGCGCGCGGAAATGGAAGACTACTGCAAGCGTTATGCCGCGTTCATGGATGCCTGCAAGACCGAGCGGGAGGCTACCGATTGGACGGTTTCCGTTGCCGAAGCCAACGGCTTCAAGCCCCTGACCGCAGGCATGAGCCTGAAGGCAGGCGACCGGGTGTACTATAACAACCGGGGCAAGAGCATCCTGCTGGCGGTGATCGGCAGCGAGAGCCTTGCCAAGGGCGCGAATATCTGCGCCGCCCACGTGGATTCCCCCCGGCTGGACGTAAAGCCCAATCCTCTGTATGAGGACGGCGAGATCGCCTATTTCAAGACCCACTACTACGGCGGCATCAAGAAATACCAGTGGCCCACCATTGCGCTGGCACTGCACGGTGTTATCTGCCGCAAGGACGGCACCACCGTGACCGTCACCATCGGTGAGGACGATGCCGATCCCGTTCTGATGGTCAGCGACCTGCTGCCCCATTTGGCGGCGGATCAGATGAAGAAGACCATGGCGGAGGGCATCGTGGGCGAGCAGCTCAATGTGATCCTCGGCTCTGAGCCGCTGACCGGCGAGGGCAGCGACCTTGTGAAGCTGAATATCATGAAGCTTCTGAACGAGAAGTACGGCATCATCGAATCCGACCTGCTGTCCGCGGAGCTGACCATCGTTCCCGCCGGCAAGTGCCGTGAGGTGGGCTTGGATCGCAGCCTGCTGGGTGCTTACGGTCATGACGACCGGGTGTGCGCCTTCGCGGAGATCGATTCTCTGCTGAAGGTAGAGATTCCCGCCCATACCGCCGTTTGTATCTTGGCGGACAAGGAGGAGATCGGCTCCGTGGGTGTGTCCGGCATGATGAGTCAGGCCTTTGAGTATTTCATGGAGCTGCTGTGTGATGCTCAGGGCGTGAAGCTGACGGAGTGCTTTGCCAATTCCTTCTGCCTGTCGGCAGACGTATCCAACGCCTATGACCCCAATTTCCCGGAGGTCAGCGACCGCCGGAACAACGCGGTTCTCAACTACGGCGTTGCCATTTGCAAGTATACCGGCTCCCGGGGCAAGGGCGGCG
>CAZAOL010000151.1:0-3161 GCA_964486785.1 uncultured Oscillospiraceae bacterium | reverse complement strand
TCCAGAACAAGACCAACGGTGTTACCCCCCGTCGCTGGATGGGTCTGTGTAACCCCGAGCTGACCCAGCTCATTAAGTACCGCATCGGCGGCGACTTCCTCAACGATCTGGATAAGCTGGCTAAGCTGAAGCCCGCTATTGACGACGATATGGTTCGTCAGTTCAACGCCGTTAAGCGTCAGAAGAAGGAGCAGCTTTGCAAGATCATCGCGGAGCGGGAGGGCGTGCAGCTTAACCCCGACTTCATCTTCGACATTCAGGTAAAGCGTCTGCATGAGTACAAGCGTCAGCTTATGAACGCCCTGTCCATCGTGGACATCTACTTCCGCCTGAAAAGCGGCGAGCTGCCTAACTTCCAGCCCACTGCCTTCATCTTCGGTGCCAAGTCCGCTCCCGGCTACGCCCGCGCCAAGGCGATCATCCGTTATATCAACCGGATCGCCAAGCTGATCAACAACGATCCCGCTGTGGCTGATAAGCTGAAGGTGGTCTTCGTGCAGAACTACAACTGCTCCTATGCTGAGCATATCATTCCCGCCGCGGATATCTCCGAGCAGATCTCTCCCGCCGGCACCGAGGCTTCCGGCACCGGCAACATGAAGCTGATGCTCAACGGCGCGGTAACTCTGGGTACGCTGGACGGTGCTAACGTGGAGATCGCCCAGGAGGCCGGCATCGAGAACGAGTATATCTTCGGCCACACCGTGGAGCAGATCAATGCCGCCAAGGACAGCTACTATGCCCGGGGCATCTACGACACCAACCATCATCTGCACCGCGCCATCGACACGCTGGTGGACGGCACGGTTCCCACCGACAACGAGCAGAGAGAGCTGTATCACGCCCTGCTGGACGGCGCGTCCTGGCACAAGGCGGATCACTACTACGTGCTGCTGGACTATCCGTCCTATATCGAAGCGAAGCTCCGTGCCAATGCGGACTATGCAGACCGGCTGGCCTTCGGCCGCAAGTGCCTGCTGAACATCGCTTCCGGCGCGAAGTTCTCCTCCGACCGTACCATTCGTCAGTACGCTGAGGAGATCTGGCACGTGGAGCCCACCAAGCTGTAAGAGAATATGGAAAGGGTGCGTTGCAAATCTCATTTTGCAACGCACCCATTTTTGAAAAAACGCTGTTATCCCCCGCCCCCGAATCTATAGGGGCGGGTCAATGACCCGCCCGCAACGCACGATATAGGGGCAATGAAAAACGGGAGGGGCAGTGCCCCTCCCCTACAGAGGAGCCTGTCATTGTTATGAAAGAGCTCTTGTAGGGATCGGCGTCCTCGACGGTCCATCAGCGGAGCTGCCTTACGATAAGGACCGTCGAGGACGCCGGTCCCTACTTTCGTTTATCGTGGTGTGCCAACACGCAATGATTCCGAGCATCGCGCGCCGAGGAATCCGTCCCTCCACAGGAGCTCCCACGAACTGCCGCAGGATTCAGCAAACAAAGACAGAGACCCGTCCCCTGTCTTACGTGGACAGAATACTCCCATCCGTGGAGACGGTCACGACCTGCCATGGTATGAACCTTCCACTGGCCTGCAGGGCACGTTTTGCGGCGTTCTCGATCCCACCGCAGCAGGGCACTTCCATACGGACGACGGTCACGCTCTTGATGTCATTATTGGCAATGATCGCCGTCAATTTCTGCGCATAGTCCCCCTCATCCAGCTTAGGACAGCCGATCAGGGTGATGCGGTTACGGATAAAGTCCTGATGAAAGTTGGCATAAGCATAAGCGGTGCAATCCGCCGCGATTAGCAGGTTCGCTCCGTCAAAATACGGCGCATTGACCGGCACCAGTTTGATCTGAACAGGCCATTGCCGGAGCTGACTGGGAAGGCTCACAGCGGGTGCTTCGCAGGCGGTTCGCTTAATGGCTTTCGATTGGGTACCGGGGCACCCACAGGGCAGCTTAGCGGCCTTTTTCTGCGCCTGCGCTTTTTTCACAGCCACCTCATCATAAGCCGGTGCTTCCCGCTCCTCAAAGGAGATCGCTCCCACCGGGCAGGCGGGAAGGCAATCACCCAAACCGTCACAGTAGTCCTCCCGAGTCAGTTTCGCCTTACCATCGATCATTTCAATAGCACCTTCATGGCAGGCTTCGGCGCACAACCCGCAGCCGATGCACTTTTCTCCGTCGATCCGAATAATTTTTCTAACCATAATGTTTTCCTCCAAGGTTTCTGTTGCTTTTATGGCTACATCATAGTATAGTAAATGCAACAAGTATGTTGTTATAACAACAGGAGGGGCAAATGGACTATCTTTTTTTATCTAAGACGATTCTGTTTCGGGGTATTTCTCCGGATGATATCCAGTCCATGATGGGTTGTCTGCAAGGCGTTACGAAGAAATATACCAAAGGCAGTATCATTCACCATGCCGGCGAAGCCATCTCCACCATGGGACTGGTTCTATCCGGCAGCGTCTGCGTGGAAAGCGACGACGTCTGGGGCAATAAGAGTATTCTGGACAAGATATCTGCCGGGCACATTTTTGCGGAGAACTATGCCTGTCTTCCCGGCGAGCCGCTGATGGTCAATATCGTGGCGGCGGAGGCAGCGGAGATTCTGTTTATGCGTACAGACTGTATGTTCACCGTCTGCTGCCATACCTGCGGCTTCCACAATCAGTTGATCCGAAATATGCTGACACTATCCGCCCAAAAGACCTTGAACCTCTCCCGGAGGATCCTGCACACCAGCTCAAAATCCATTCGCGGGCGGCTTTTGAGCTATCTTTCCTATCAGGCCGCCCAGCATGGAAGCCGGGAGTTTGACATTCCCTTCAACCGGCAGCAGCTAGCCGACTATTTGAGCGTCGACCGCAGTGCCATGTCTAACGAGCTGAGCAAAATGCAGCGAGATGGTCTGATCTGCTCTAACCGAAACCATTTTACGATCTTAAGTATGGAGATCGAATAGCGAAATCAAAAGGGGCTGTTGCAAAACACAGATTTTGCAACAGCCCCAATGAAAAATGAATATTGAATAATGAATAATTGTGGTATCGCCTGCGGCGATAATTTGAAATAAGCCGCTTCGTGTATATTTGCACCAACGGATGTACCTGCTCTTGCAAGCTGGTCGGTCATATACGAACTTTTGGGTGCAGTTACGCCGTCAACAAGATTTACGATTGCAACCGCAAATT
>CAZAOL010000150.1:0-3190 GCA_964486785.1 uncultured Oscillospiraceae bacterium | reverse complement strand
GCAGCAATCTCCAAGCCACCATCCACCTCCGTACCTCCACCACCTCCTCGCCCCCCCCGCATTTATGAGGGGGGGCTTCGTTGAAAACGAAGCCGGGGGGAGTAAAAACCCATCCCCTCAGGAGCGCATAACGCGTTCATCCCTGCCGCCGAACGATCTCATTGGCGATCCCGGCAAACTCCGGAATCCCCAGCGTTTCGCCCCGCACATTCTCGTCAAAGCCGCAGGCCGCGATCACCTGCGCCGCGCCGTCCTTTCCAAGCTGCGGAAAGCCCGCCGCCAAGCCGTTGGTGAGCTTTTTTCTCCGCATAGCGAAGCTGGCGCGTACCGCCCGGAAGAACACCGCCTCGTCCTCGATCCCCCAAGGCAGCTCCTTCCGCACCTCCAAGCTGACCACCGCAGAGGTGACCTTCGGCTGGGGCATAAAGCAGTGCGCCGGAACATCAAACAGCAGCTCCGGCCGGGCATAATACTGGCAAAACACAGAAAACGCGCCATAATCCGCGGTTCCCGGCTTCGCCGCGATCCGCTGCGCCACTTCCTTTTGCACCATCACCGTGACCCGCTCAAAGCATTTGGCCTCCAGCAAGGCAGTCAAAATGGGAGTCGTGATATAGTAAGGCAAATTGGCGCAGGCCATTGGCCGCAGCCCTTGGAACTTCTGCGCAACCAATGCCGGAATATCCAGCTTCAAGACATCATCCCAAAGAATCTCCAGATTCTCAAAATGTCCCACGGTCTGCTTAAGGATCGGAGCGAGCCGCCGGTCCAGCTCCACGGCGCAGACCCTTCCCGCCCGCAGGGCAAGCTGTTGGGTCAGCGGGCCGATACCCGGTCCGATTTCCAGCACACCCGCGGTTTCATCCACGCCGGACTGCTGCGCGATGCTCTCCGGCACCCACCGGGCAGTGAGGAAGTTCTGTCCCTTCGCTTTGGAAAAATGGAAGCCCTGCTCCGCCAGCAGCGGCTTCATCACCTGAATATCCGTTACATCGATCATAAAAAAACCGCCTTTCTGCGGTCATTATACCAGCAGAAAGGCGATTTTGCAATCTTTATATCAGCCAAGGAAATACACGTCGATTTCCCGCATACCGAACTGGATACATTCGGCGTAGGTTTCATAGAACAAATCGATTCGCTTACCCTTGATGGAGCCGCCGCAGTCCTCGGCGGTGGCAACGCCGTAGATGTAGCGTCCGTCCTTGGTGACGATAAACATGCGGGTTCCGTAGGGAATCACATTGGGATCGACGGCAATTGCGCCCACCCGGGTCACCGTACCGATGGCGGTGATCTCACCGCCCACATCGGTGCGGCAGTAAGCCGTAGCGGTGTAGGTATCCCGATAGGTGTAGGTCAGCACATCTCCGTTGGGAGCGATGATAACGCCGTCACCGATTACGGGCTTGTTGCTCTTGCTGCCGGAGCCGTCACCGACGCCCACAGCCACCACCTGCGCCACCGCGGGGGTAATAACCTCCTCAGACAGCACGGTGCGGTCGCTTTCCGCGCCGTTGACATAGGTCACCTGAGCGGTATAGCAGGTTTTCCCGTCCACGCCGGAAACCAGAACGACTTCCTTGCCCGCGACCAGCGCGTCGGTTTCCTGATACACCGTTTCATAAGGAACACGCAGAGTGTAGGTATCCGTAGAAACGATTACATTTTTAACCTCAATTGTCATTCCGTCAAAGGTCTGCTGATTCAGGGGCACAGAAACCTCGGACGCCTCATTCAGGGCGATTCCGCTGCGGTCGAACAGCTCCTGCACAGTTTCCCCGTAGGAAACAAGGTTCATTTCCTCACCGCAATAGGTCACGGTGATCTCCATTCCGCGAATAACCGTAATTTCGGCAGTATCATTACTGTAGGTGGTTTCGATGATGTCCGTGTCCTCCACGTCCACACCGGCCTCAATGAGTACCTCTGCGGGGTCAGTAGCGTATGTATCATGTACCAGCACCTGATCGCCGTCAGTAATCACATAGGTATTCTTGGCAAAAACGCCCTGAGCCAGTATCATCACAGGGACGATGACAATTAGTGCCAACACCGCGATGCGAAGCGCGGGCAAATATTTCTTACCAAGGGTAATAAAATTACGCATATCCGATCTCCTTTCCGAAGTCAATATTCTCAAGCCAAAGCCTAAACAAGTTCTAAAAACAAGCTGTCATTGTTATGAAAGGACCCTTGGACCGGCGTCCTCGACGGTCCTTAATCTGAGCAGCTTCGCTGATGGACCGTTGACGAATCCGTCTCCCAAGCCTCCCCTCTCAGGGGAGGTGGCGCGGCGCAAGCCGTGCCGGAGGGGTCATACCCTAAACCTTCCCCCGCACCCTCGCCCCCCACATTTATGAGGGGGGTGGCTTTGCCAAAGGCAAAGCCGGGGGGAGTCTGTCATTCCGAGCGCAGCCGAGGAATCCGTCTCCCAAGCCTCCCTTCTCAGGGGAGGTGGCGCGGCGCAAGCCGTGCCGGAGGGGTCATACCCTAAACCTTCCCCCGCACCCTCGCCCCCCACATTTATGAGGGGGGTGGCTTTGCCAAAGGCAAAGCCGGGGGGAGTCTGTCATTCCGAGCGCAGCCGAGGAATCCGTCTCCCAAGCCTCCCCTCTCAGGGGAGGTGGCGCGGCGTAATCCGTGCCGGAGGGGTTATACCCTCTCCCGGGGAGAGGGTGCCCCGAAGGGGCGGGAGTGGAACGCGGGCAGCAATCTCAAAGCTACCATCCACCTCCTCGCCCCGCATTTATAAGGGACGTGGCGCGCAGCGCCAGGGGGGAGTATGTCACTGCGAAAAAGGGCATCCAAAGCCAGCAGTTACAACGGTTACATTTGGGTTACAAAACGTGCAACCGAAGTGCATTATAACATTTCTCCTGTAAAAGTCAAGCTTTTTTCCTCGAAATGTCTGTCCGGCACAACTTTGTAGCAAATAACAGACTTTATTTTATGTAAACGCACGCCCAAAATATTCCACATTTTGTGCACATTAACAACGAAATATTGTGTTTTCGTCATTTTTCGGTTTACATAACATAGATTTTTGTAACCACTATTCCAATTTTTGTAATTTCCTCATTTTTCCCCTCTGTAATCGGTAAAAATCCCAAAAAAGAGTTGACATATCATGCTAATTGTGATAAATTCACCATGAATAAAGGCTTTGACGAAGACACGCGTTTTAGGC
>CAZAOL010000149.1:0-3232 GCA_964486785.1 uncultured Oscillospiraceae bacterium | reverse complement strand
TGGTCTTCCAGAACTACGCGCTGTATCCCCACATGACCGTGTATGACAACATGGCCTTCGCCCTGAAGCTGCGTCATACTCCCAAGGACGAGATCGACCGTGCCGTTAAGGAAGCCGCTGAGATCCTGGATATCACCCAGTATCTGGGCCGCAAGCCCAAGGCTCTGTCCGGCGGTCAGCGTCAGCGTGTTGCCATCGGCCGTGCCATCGTTCGTGCTCCTCAGGTCATGCTGATGGACGAGCCCCTGTCCAACCTGGACGCTAAGCTGCGTAATCAGATGCGTGCTGAGATCATTAAGCTGCGTGAGAAGATTCAAACCACCTTTATCTATGTTACCCACGACCAGACTGAGGCTATGACTCTGGGCGACCGTATCGTCATCATGAAGGACGGCTTCATCCAGCAGATCGGCACTCCTCAGGAGGTCTTCAACCATCCTTACAACCTGTTCGTTGCCGGCTTCATCGGCACTCCTCAGATGAACTTCTTCGATGCCAAGCTGGTTAAGAACGGCGGCAAGTATGCCGTTGAGCTGGCCAACCTGACTGTGGAGCTGTCCGCGGAGAAGCAGGCGGCGCTGGCTGCCAATCAGGTGGAGGCTCAGGATATCGTGCTGGGCGTCCGTCCCGAGCACATCGGTCTGGAGCAGACCGGCATCGATGCCGTCGTGGACGTGTCCGAGATGATGGGCTCCTCCGTGCACCTGCACGTTACCGCTATGGGCCGCGATGTGGTCGTGGTGGTCTCCACCATGAACATGACCGTCGCGGAGGTTTCCGCTCTGACCAGCGGCGCGGCCGTGAAGTTCAACTTCAGCGGCAATGTGTGCCATGTGTTCAGCAAGGAAGGCATCAATCTGGAGGCCTAAGCTTCATAATTACAACGCGCTCTCGCATCCGCGAGAGCGCGTTTCAGTCTGTCAAAAAAGTGATATGTCATTCCGAGCGACCCTGAGCGTAGCCGAAGGGGAGTCGAGGAATCCGCATCCCAAAAGTTCGGTTTTCGTCAGAAATGTAGACGAAATGGCCATGTTTTAGGGGACGGATTACCACGTCACTTCGCTCCTCGCAATGACATTCTAACTTAACGGCATTGGGGAATGGCCCTGTCCGATTTTTATTGCGTCACAGCTCGTTTGCCCAAATCCCGTCCATAACCCTTCCGATTCGGGTAATCATACTTACAACCAAGGCATTGCCCATGCAGAAATAGCGCATCCTGTCCGGCATTTCCACCGTCCAGTCGTCATCAAAGCCCTGCAGGCGTTCCGCTTCCACCGGCGTCAGCAGTCTCAGCCGTCCTGTGCCCGGGTCGCACACCACATGAGTGGAACGGTTCAGGGTCGCCTCGCTGGTAAGCATGGTGCGTCCGGGACGGTCCCAAGAATCCGGAAACGCCACCGGCCCTTCCGAGAATACGTATTCATGTCCGCTGGCACTGGTGCGGGGGATTTTTTTCGCGCCCTTCAGATACACCCACTTTGCCAGCCGGTCGCTGGTGATATAATACTCCTCCGGGGCAAAGGGCTGCAAAATAGCCCCCAGCAGGGTGGGCGTCTCCACCCGCTCCTCCGGCTTGGCGGTGGATACCTGCCACCGGTGCATCATTCCCGCGCTCTCAAAGCCAAAGGCGAAGCCGTCGCTGACCGCCACGATATCCCGCTCCAGCTCCGTCTGCCGCAGCTCGCCCACAGCCTCCACCGGAAACGCCTGCGCCATGATGCCCTTCTCGGAAAGGATCTCCTCCGGGTTCAGCTCCGCCATGGTCTGTCCGTAAACGGTATCATCCCGGTAGGCGAACAGGAAGGTTCTTCTGCGCCGCTGTGCCGCGCCGTAGTCCGCCGCGTTCACCACCCGCCACTGGACGCTGTAGCCCAGCTCCGCGAAGCAGGCAAGAATGATGCCGAAATCCCGCCCCCGCTGCTTCGCGGGAGATTTCAGCAGCCGATCCACATTCTCCAGCAGACAAAACGGCGGTTTTTTTGCCAGCAGCACATCCCGGATCTGCCACCAAAGCACGCCTTTTTTTCCTTCGATCCCCTGAGAAGACTTCAGGGTATGGGCTACGCTGTAGTCCTGACAGGGAAAGCCGCCTACCAGCAGAGTATGATCCGGGATGGCGGATTTCGCCACCGCCGCGATATCCTCCCCGGTGTGGTAAAAGCCCTCCAGATCCGGGCAGTCTCCGAAATGGCGCACATAGCATCGATGCGCCCATTGGGTTTTCGCCCCCGGCTCCCATTGGGAAAACCAGCAGGTCTGCCAGCCGCTGTCCAGCCGCTCCAGCCCCAGCCGGAAGCCGCCCACACCGGCAAACAGCTCGCACATCTTTTTTTCCATAAAGTCCTCCTTGACCCAAAGGGTCACACACTCATTTTTTCCGGCAAGCAGTCCGCTCCCCGCAGCCGTGGGGAGGATGCCGGATTTTTCTATTATACTCCAGCTTTGCCCGCATTTCAATGGCATTGTACTTGAAAATCCGCAGAAAAAGGAATATAATATTTTCCAAAGCAAAAGGAGCTATGGATTATGGAAAAAAATGACCGCAAGGCGTGGCTGTATCTACTTCCTGCCATGCTGTTTTTAGGCGCGTTTCTGGTCTACCCATTGATTGACGTGCTGATTTATTCCTTTGAGGAGGGCTTTAACTCCGCCGCCCAAACCTATTTCGGCGTGGGCGGATATAACTACGCCTACGTGCTGCGTGACCCCTATTTCCTGCAGGCGATGAAGAATACCTTTATCCTTGTAGTGATCACCGTTCCCCTGTCCACGGTGATCGCGCTGCTGATTTCCTTGGGCTTAAACTCGATCACCCGGCTGCGGGAGCTGTATCAGACCGTGTTTTTCCTGCCCTATGTGACCAACACGCTGGCGGTGGGTCTGGTGTTCATGATTGCCTTCCGGCAAACCCCTTACACCGACGGCTTGGTAAACCGGCTTCTGAGCTGGTTCGGCATCGCACCGGTGGACTTCATCGACGGGCCGTACTGGGCGAAGATGCTGGTGCTGTGCCTGTATACCATATGGGTGGTCATGCCCTTTAAGGTGCTGGTGCTGACCAGCGCGCTGGCATCCGTCAATCAAAGCTTCTACGATGCCGCCAAGGCGGACGGCACGCCGGCATGGCGTCGTTTCACCCGCATCACCCTGCCTATGATCTCCCCCACCCTGTTTTATTTGGTGATCACCGGCTTTATCGGCGCGTTCAAGGCCTATTCCGACGCGGTGG
>CAZAOL010000148.1:0-3277 GCA_964486785.1 uncultured Oscillospiraceae bacterium | reverse complement strand
CGAAATGGGTGTCCGCCATGCCCAGCTCCTTCGCCCTTTGGTTCATGGCATCCACGAAGGCCTCCTCTGAGCCGGAAATATGCTCCGCCATGGCACAGGCGCAGTCATTGGCAGAGGAAACGGCGATGGATTTGACCATATCCGTCACGCTCATGGTTTCCTCGACCTTGAGATACACCTGACTTCCGCCCTTGGCGGCGGCACTTTCCGAGGCGGTCACCATATCCTCCCAGCCGATGCGCCCATCGTCGATTGCCTCCATGATCAGCAGCATGGTCATCACCTTGGTCACGCTGGCAGGCGGCAGCGGTTCGTGACTGTTTTGCTCATAGAGGATCGTGCCGGTGGCGGCATCCATCAGCACCGCGCTTTTTGCCGCCACCTCTGCCGGAGCGGCATTGACCGTCCGTGGCAGGCAAAGGATCAGTGCCAGCACCAAAACCATACTCCCGATTCGCTTCATCTCAAATCCCTCCCATTCCTTGTGGTACAAACTATGCGCTAGCTCCGGAAGTATGCCACTTGCATTGGCCGGAAATTGAGGTTATAATGAAATGAAAAATTACGGAAGGCAGGAACTTTCTATGAATATTCGAGCAGCAGACCGGCAGGATATCCCCGGAATTCTGGAGCTTTTGCGGCAGGTAGGGCAGGTGCACCATGAGATCCGGCCGGACATTTTCCCCGCCGGCACGCTGAAATATGATACGGACAGGCTTATGCAGCGGCTGGCAGACCCGACCCAGCCGGTTTTTGTGGCGGAGCAGGACGGACAGATCGTGGGTCACTGCTTCTGTGAACATAAGGAATATGAGGATGCCGGCGCGTCCATTCGCCGCAAGGAGCTGTATATCGACGATCTGTGTATCGACGAAAACAGCCGGGGAAAGGGCGTGGCGCAGGCCCTGTACCGCCATGTGTGCGACTATGCCACGGCACAGGGCTGTAACTATATTACCCTGAGTGTCTGGAACGGAAACGGACGCGCCACGGCCTTTTACGAAAAAATGGGACTTACTCCCCGGTATACCACCATGGAGCGGAAGCTGTGATGTCCAAAGGAGAAGCCTATGCTGATAAAAAACCAAGTCTATGAAGCCCAGATCTGCGACTACACCGCCCAAGGACAGGGAATCGCCCGAATCGAGGGCTGTGTGGTGTTCATTCCCAACGCCATTTATGGGGAGCGGGTGCTTGTCCGCATTGAAAAAGCGCAGAAAACATGGGCCTGCGGAAAAATCGTGGAGCTTTTGGAGCGTTCCCCCCACCGGGTCAACCGGGAATGTCCGGTGGCGAAGCTCTGCGGCGGCTGTGATTTTTGGCATATGGACTATGCCGAGGAAAGCCGCCTGAAGGCGGAGCGGGTGCGGCAGGCACTGGAGCGCATTGGCGGCGAGCCGTTGGAGGAGCTGCCTATTCTGTCCGCGCCCACCTGCTATGGCTACCGCAATAAGGCACAGTATCCCGTGTCCCGGAGCAAGGGCAAGCCCTGTGCCGGCTTTTTCCGGGCGGGGAGCCATCAGGTGGTGGAAAACCGCCGCTGCCTGATTCTGCCAGCCGAGACGGACGAGGTGAAGGACACGGTCATTGACCATATGACGAAATTTGGTATTTCTGCCTATGATGAGCAGACCCACACCGGCTTGGTGCGGCACATTTATGTCCGCCGGGGCGCGGTGTCCGGGCAAATTCTGGTATGTCTTGCGGTCAACGGCAGATCCATTCCCCACCCGCGGGAGCTGATCGACCGTCTGAAGAAGATCTCCGGCTTTGCCACGCTGGTGCTCAGTGTCAACACAAAGCGGAGCAACGTGGTCTTGGGGGATGAATTCATCACCCTTTACGGGCCGGGCTGGATCGAGGACACTCTCTGCGGACTGACCTTCCGGCTGTCCCCCCGTTCGTTTTATCAGGTGAACCACCATCAGGCTCAGCGGCTGTATCAGGCGGCAATCTCTCAGGCGGAGATCACCAAGGAGGATACGGTGCTGGATCTGTATTGCGGCGTGGGAACGATCACGCTGGCTATGGCAGCCGCCGCCGGACGGGTGATCGGCGTGGAGGTCGTACCTCAGGCGGTGGAGGATGCCCGGGAGAACGCCAAGCGCAACGGCATCGAAAACGTGGAATTTTTCTGCGGTGACGCGGGACAGGCCGCCCTATCTCTGGAAGCACAGGGCATCCGCGCGGACGTGGTGGTGGTCGATCCGCCCCGCAAGGGCTTGAACGCCGATACCGTCGAAGCCCTGAGCCGGATGTCTCCCCGGCGGATTGTCTACGTTTCCTGTGACCCCGCCACCCTGGCCCGTGACGTGGCACTGCTGAAACAGCGGGGCTATAAGCTGAAAAACGCCATGGCGGCGGATCTTTTTCCGAGGTGCAGCCACGTAGAATCTATTGTTTGCCTGTGCAAACAATAGATTCATCGATATAAATCCCTGAGGGATTTTCGATATGCGCTGATGCGCTTGATATGTGCTGACGCACTCGATATGCCCTGCGGGGCGAGAAGGGATTTATATTATATCGAATCGCGAAGCGATATATCGATTTTGCGGAGCAAAAATATCGAATTGTCAAGCAATATATTGACAAATAAGGAGAAAATTCCATGACTGAAAAGAAAAATCAGTTGCGCGAGGATGCAATCGAATTCGCAATTTCTGTTTCTGACATATGTGATGAAATAAAAGGGTGTTCCGTTTATGTCAATCAACTTTTGCGGTCATCTTCATCGGTAGGAGCTAATATCCACGAAGCGCGATACGCGCAGAGTCGGGCGGATTTTGTCAATAAACTGGAGATTGCGCTTAAAGAGTGTTCCGAATCGGAATATTGGTTAGAGTTGCTTTGCAGGAAGAATAAATTATCCAACGAGCAACATAATACTTTGCGGAACCTCTGCGGTTCTATCAGACGCAGGCTCATTGCCTCCATTACAACTGTGAAAAATAATCAAGAGAAATAGGGCGTGGATTCATATCATATAGATAAACGAAAGTAGGGACCGGCGTCCTCGACGGTCCATCAGCGAAGCTGCTCAAGGAAAGGACCGTCGGGGACGCCGGTCTCTACAATAGTGCTTTCATTAGAGTTGTTCTATAGTTTGAAGGGGCTGTAAAGAAACAGCCTAACGAAAGGCGGAGGATTCCAGAAATGGAGTCCTCCGTTAATTTTGGCGTTGATTTAGGCCTGTGGAAAACTTTTGGGTGCAAAACGGGTATAGCAACCACAACCCCCAAGGAATTTTACAATTTTTGGGGGATAATTTGTTTAT
>CAZAOL010000147.1:0-3325 GCA_964486785.1 uncultured Oscillospiraceae bacterium | reverse complement strand
ATCACATCCTATCGAAAGTAGGTTTACTTTTCCCGAATTTGCTGGTATGATACTGGAAAAGACCGCCGTGAATCAGGAGCAGATGCTATGCTTGAAAAATTACGGGCCGTAGCCTTGCGCTATGAAGAGCTTTGCGCCAAGGCAGAACAGCCGGAGCTGTATGCCGACGCGAAAAAAGCGGCGCAGCTTATGCGTGAAAAAAATGAGCTTGCGCCAATCGTGGAGGCGTACCACGCCTACCTTGCCGCCTGCCGGGATATGGAGGACGCTCAGGAGCTGATGTCCGACCCGGAGCTACGGGAGCTTTGTCAGGAGACCTTCCAAACCGCAAAGGAAAACAAGGAAAACCTATACCGCCAGCTTCAGATCTTGCTGCTTCCAAAAGATCCCAACGATGAAAAAAGCGTGATCGTGGAGATACGGGGCGGCGTTGGCGGGGAGGAAAGTGCCCTGTTTGCCCACAGCCTGTTTCGGATGTACTCCATGTACGCCGCCCGGATGGGCTGGCAGATCCAGCTTTTGAACTACAACGATACGGAGCTGGGTGGTGTCAAGGAAGCGGATTTCGTGGTGGAGGGACGGGGAGCTTACTCCCGACTGAAATACGAATCCGGTGTCCACCGTGTCCAGCGTGTGCCGGAAACGGAATCCGGCGGACGGGTACACACCTCCACCGCCACGGTGGCGGTGCTGCCGGAGATGGAAGCGGTGGATGTACAGCTTGACCCCAATGATATCGAGATGCAGGTCTACCGTGCCAGCGGCGCGGGCGGACAGCACGTGAATAAGACCTCCTCCGCCGTGCGTTTGATCCACAAGCCCTCAGGTATCGTGGTGGCGTGTCAGGAGGAGCGCAGTCAGGTGCAGAACCGGGAGAAATGTATGCGGATGCTGGCCTCCAAGCTCTATGAGCTGGAGCAGGAGCGCATTGAGAGCCAGCACACCGGACTGCGGCGCAGTCAGGTAGGCACGGGTATGCGAAACGAGCGGATCCGCACCTACAATTTCCCTCAGGGCAGAGTTACCGACCACCGGATCGGTCTGACCCTGTATAAGATCGACGCGGTTATGGACGGCCATATTGATGAGATCATCGATGCCCTCGCTACCGCCGACCAAGCGGAACGGCTGAAAACCTGCTCCTCGTAGGGCGGGGTCATGACCCCGCCGCAGCGTGTCGATAAAGTAGTATGTCATTCCGAGCAAGCGCAGCGCGCCGAGGAATCCGTTCTCAAATTGTTTGATTTTCCGTGGAGTTACAGATAAAACCGGAACATTTAGGAGAACGGATTGCCAGCTATGCACTAAGAATCCGTAAGCGGCTGCGCCGCAACGGCTTCTAAGACGTCGGCCTACGGCCTCCTCGCAATGACAGGGTTTTTCTACAGGCTGGGGCGGGGTCATGACCCCGCCCTACGAAAGGAATATTATATGGAATTGATAACCCATTCTCCCCAGCAGACGGAGCAGGTGGGTGCGGAGCTGGCAAAGCGGCTTTCTCCCGGCACGGTGATTGCCTACCGGGGCGACTTAGGCGCGGGCAAGACTGCCTTCACCCGTGGACTTGCCCGGGGGCTTGGCTGTACCGAGCAGGTGACCAGCCCCACCTACACCATCGTAAATGAATATCTTTCCGGGCGGTGTCCGCTGTTCCATTTCGATATGTACCGCCTGCGCAGCGCGGAGGATCTGTGGGACATCGGCTGGGAGGACTATTTGGAGCGGGGCGGCATCTGCGCCGTGGAATGGAGCGAGAATGTGGCTTCCGCGCTGGAGGACGCCATCACCGTCACCATTGAGAAATTGGGAGATACCCAGCGCAGGATCACCGTAGAAGGAGGAATCGAGCTTGCTGCTTTTGTGTTTTGAAACCTCCGCCAAGGCGGCCTCCGTAGCGTTGTTTGACGATAGCGATTTGCTAGGCGAGAGCTACCAGCACACCGCCCTGACCCACAGTCAGACCCTGATGGTCATGGCCCAGGATCTGCTGAAGCAATGCCAAAGAACGCCCCAACAGGTCACCCATGTGGCGGTTGCCTCCGGTCCCGGATCGTTTACCGGCGTGCGGATTGGCGTGGCGGCTGCCAAGGGCTTCGCGTGGGGGAATCAGCTCCCCTGCTGCGGCGTTTCCACCCTGCAGGCCATGGCACTGGGGCTGGGGATCCGGGACGGCTGGATCTGCGCCGTCATGGATGCCCGCCGGGCGCAGGTCTACAACGCCATTTTCAAAGCGGAAAAGGGTATTCTGACCCGGCACAGTCCGGACAGAGCCGTTTCCATAGAGGAGCTTGGTCAGGAGCTGCTAACTCTAGACGGGCCGGTTTATCTGGTCGGTGACGGCGCGCGGCTATGCCACCAAGCCTTCCCCCAAACCATACTGCCACCGACATGGCGGCAGCAGCAAAGAGCCGTAGGCGTGGGACTTGCGGCGCTGGCGCAGCTATCTTCCCCCGAAAGCTGGGACGGTGCCGCGCTGACACCCAATTACCTCCGCCTTTCCCAAGCAGAGCGGGAAAGACTGGAGCGAGAAAACAAAAACAAAGGAGAAATCAATCATGGCTGAGCTACACATCATGAATCACCCTCTGATCCACCACAAGCTGTCCATCCTGCGAAACAAGAACACAGGCGTTAAGGAATTCCGTGAGGTGGTGGGCGAAATTGCCGCCCTCATGTGCTACGAGGCGACCCGGGACCTTCCCACGCAGGTGGTAGAGGTGCAAACTCCCGTAGCGGTGGCGAAGTGCCATTGCCTGACGGGAAAGAAGCTGGCCATCGTCCCCATTCTCCGTGCCGGACTGGGCATGGTGGATCGGATGATCGACCTGATTCCCTCCGCGAAGATTGGACATATCGGTCTGTACCGTGACCCGGAAACCCACGAGCCTGTGGAATACTACTGCAAGCTGCCTGAGGACATCGATCAGAGAGAGGTCTTTGTGGTCGATCCCATGCTGGCCACCGGCGGCAGTGCCGTGGCTGCCATTGACTTTTTGAAGGCACGGGGCTGCAAGCACATCATCATGATGAACATCATCGGCTGTCCCGAGGGCATCGCCGCTGTTCGGGAGGCCCATCCCGATGTGGAGATGTATCTGGCGGCAGTGGACGAGAAGCTCAACGACCACGCCTACATCGTACCCGGTCTGGGCGACGCCGGCGACCGCATCTTCGGCACAAAATAAGCAAAAAAGTCTTGTCATTCTGAGCGAGCGCAGCGAGTCGAAGAATCAACGCATCTATTATCTGCTATGCAGTCAGCAGGCGCGAAGATCCTTCGGCTTCGGGCTGCGCCCTACGCTCAGGATGACAAGACCTTATTTTT
>CAZAOL010000146.1:0-3418 GCA_964486785.1 uncultured Oscillospiraceae bacterium | reverse complement strand
CCTTGGAAAGTGGCATTGAATATGCCCTTCCACCTGTCCTACCCCCACCTTTTCCGAAAAGAGGACGGCATCTATATGATCCCGGAATCCTATGTTGGAAATGAGATTGCCCTGTACAAGGCGGTGGATTTTCCCTATCATTGGGAGCGGGTAAAGCCCATCAAGGAAAACTGTGTGGCGGTGGACACCACCCGGATCCCTTGGAACGGCAGCACTTGGCTGCTGACACAGGACGAAGACAGCGGACTGACCCTGATGACGGAAAATGGCGAGAAAAGCTGGAGTATTCGCAAGGATGACCCCATGACCCGTCCTGCCGGGCCTGTATTTGTACATAACGGCAAGCTGCTGCGTCCCTCTCAGGACTGCTCCGACGGCTACGGCCGCGCGGTGCGCTTTCACGAAGTCCTGGAGGTGGGCGACGGCATCTACCGAGAAAAATTTCTCTGTGAAATTCGCCCGGAGCAGATCACCTCAGACCTGAAATTCCCCGCCGAGGGCATCCACACCTACGGTCAGACCGAAAAATATGAGGTCATCGACCTGAAGGGCTTTGAAAGCGACCCGCTGTTTATCATCATGCGCCCCATTTGGTTTATCTGGCGCAGAGTGAAAAAATTATTTACGAGGAACTGATATGGACTTTCGTTTCTACCCCCTGAAGGATACCTCCCGTCTGCCGGAGCTTTGCGAGCTGTTTGCAAAGGGACTGGCAGAAACCACCCCGGAGCAATGGCTTTGGAAGCACTATACCCCCAACGACCTGCCGGAGGGCATGATCTTGGTCGCCGAGGACGAGGGCGGAGCTTTGCGCGCCATGTTCGCCATGCAGCCGGCGTGGTATCGCCGGGGCGAGGAGCGGCTTCTGCTGGTGCAGACCGAGGATCTGGTAATCGATCCGGCATGCCGGGGACAGGGGCTGATGCGAAAGCTCTATGACTATACCATGGACTACTACCGTCAGCAGGGCGCGGCGGCACTTACCGCCTTTTCCTGCAACGACGCTTCTTATCCCATCTTCCTGAAATACGGCGCGCGGAATTTAGGTGACATCGGGGCACTGACCACACCGAAAACCCTGCTGCCCCATATTTGGAACCCTGCAAGCTACCGCAAAAAGAGTTGGAATATTTCCTTTTCCAACGAAATGCCTGAGGATGTATTCGTAACTCCCGGCATCTCCGCCTTCAAAATGGAAAAAACGCCCCGCACACTGGCATGGAAGTTCACCGTAAATCCCGACCAACGCTATGAGTGGCTTACCATCCGGAAGGATGGGGAGCTGGTTGGATGGATGGTGTTTTATGTAAACCGCGGGCGGCTGCGCAGTGCCGTTAACATTTGCGACTGGGAGCTGAAGGAAAGTGTCACGCCGGAAATTTTGGCCGAGGCGGTGAAGCTGCTGCAAGATCTGGGCAACTGGGTCACCCTGTGGGGGCGGCAGTCAGATACCGACCGTGCCCGCTGGCAGGCCGCCGGGCTTACCCAATATGAGCCACGCCCCGACCATTTTGTGTTCCACAGCACGGAGGGAATAACACCTCCCGACGCATGGCACATCACCAAGCTGGATTCTGATAACTGACAGGAGGTCAGATTATGACCAACGATTACGGCAATTTGGAGCTGCATACGGTTCTGCTGGATGCCATGAAGGACATTGATAAGATTTGCCGGGAAAACAACATCAAATACTATCTCCACGCCGGTACGCTTCTGGGCGCGGTGAACCACGGCGGCTTCATTCCTTGGGACGATGATGTGGATATTTCCATGATGCGTGAGGATTACGACCGGTTTATGGAAATCGTGGCACGGGATTATTCCCACCGTTATTTTGTCCAAACCTACGAAACCGACCCCACCCATACCAATAACCGGGGTGTTCTCCGTGTTCTGGGCACGAAGGTTTCCCACATTCACGGCGACAAGCCGGGTGTGCGGCAGGAGGTAGCCATCGACATCGTGCCGCTGTATCCTGTGCCGGAGAGCAAGCTGCTTCGGAAATTCCAGCAGGCATGGATTTGGGTGCTGGACATGGCGGTTCAGATTAAGCAAGGGAGCGTAATACCCCACCACCCTCTGATGAAGTGCATCGGACTTCTGTCCAAACGTGACCGCGTCAAGCTGGGAAAAAGCATGGACCGGGCAATGCGGCTTTGTAAAAACGAAAATAGCCGGGATGTGGGCATCCTCTGCTATACTCACCGCAATCCCTATATGGGCCGCAGCGGCTATGACAACGAAATCTGGCCCCGAAGCTGGTATGCCCAGCCCCGGGAGATCCTCTTTGAGGGGCAGTCGTTTACCACCATTTCCGAACCGGAAGCATATTTCAATTTCCAGTACGGTCCCAAATGGGCAGAGCCGTATCCCGAAGAAAAGCGTATCACCAAGCACGATGTAAAAAGCTATGAAATCAGCCCCGAGGTGCGGGCAAGGGTCGGCTTATGAAAATACTTATCCAAATTCCACAGCTTATTTTCGGCGGCGCGGAGAAGGTGCTGGTGAGCTTTGCCAATGACCTTGTGGCAAGAGGTCATGAGGTGGAGGTGCTGGAGACCTACGAAAAGGGTCTTTTGAAAGACCAGTTCGACCCGAGAGTGACCTTTTCCGCCATCTGCAGCAATGCCTACACCGAAAAATACTACGCCTCCCCGGCGCAAATCAGGAAAAATCCTTTAGTGATTGGAAAGTGGCTGTTTTCTAAGCTGGTGGGCTACCGCCGGTTTGCGGAAAGAAAAGCGGCAAAGCATTACGCCCAAAAAAACTACGATGCGGCGATCAACTATCTGGAAATCGACTCTCCGGCATTTCTGCTTGATTGCGTTCACGCGAAAAAATATCTGCAATGGATTCATATTGATGTGGATAATTTGGCAGATGCCCAAGCCTTGAAGATTTTTGAGTCGGACTGGGCACGGATGGACGGAATCGTGTGTGTTTCTCAGGTAGCTGTTGACAGCTTTTGCAAGCATTACCCGGAGCTTTCCGACAAGGTGCATTTGATTTATAATTTCTACGACACCGAGGACATCCTACGTAAAGGCAGCGAGCCGTACACCTTCGAGGGTCTGCGCCCGGCTCTGCTTTCTGTGGGCAGAATGACGGAGCAGAAGAAATACCTTCGCTTTTTGGATGTGCTGGCGCGACTGCGGGACGAGGGCTTTGAATTTTCTTGGCACGTGCTGGGAGAAGGGTTACAAAGACCTCAAATTGAAGAAAAAATCCAAGCTCTCGGCTTGTCCGACCGGGTGTATCTTCACGGCCTGACGGACAACCCCTACAAATATATGAAAAACTGCGACCTGTTCGTGCTGCCCTCCGGCTGGGAGGGCTTCCCTACGGTCACAGTAGAAGCCAAGCTCCTAGGCTGTCCGGTGCTGGCCACCGATGTGGCCGGCATCCGGGAGCAGCT
>CAZAOL010000145.1:0-3454 GCA_964486785.1 uncultured Oscillospiraceae bacterium | reverse complement strand
AATGCCTTCCGGTTACATACCACCCTCAAAACTTCGCTAAGAACACATAGCAAACCCCGATGAATTATTGCTGATGGGCTGCAGTCAGGGCGGTTTTGTATCGGCACTTACGGCGGCAAAGCTGAAAGCTCAGGTCAAGAAGCTTGTGCTGTTCTATCCGGCGTTTTGTATTCCCGATGATGCCAGAGCCGGAAAGATGATGATGTCA
The DNA here is from genome assembly GCA_964486785.1 of uncultured Oscillospiraceae bacterium. GTDB lineage: Bacteria > Bacillota > Clostridia > Oscillospirales > Oscillospiraceae > Faecousia. The sequence continues at coordinate 3,246 of CAZAOL010000145.1, read as the reverse complement.
AAATTCGACCCGCAGAACATCCCCGAAACTGTCAAATGCGGTCCTATGAAGCTCGGCCGCTGCTATATGGCAGATGTTATGGATATGAACCCGTTTGAAGAGGTTATGGGGTATGAGGGCGATGTGCTGATCGTTCACGGAACGGCAGATAAGATCGTAAATATCAAATATGCGGAGCAAGCCTTTGATACATATAAAAACGAGCCGTATGAGCGAAAGGTTGAGTATTATACCATCGAGGGCGGAGCACATATGTTTTCAAAAAAGCACGATGTGCTTGCAATAAACTGCCTTAAACAATTTCTGAAATAACAAATTAGGATATAAGAAAAACGAAAAAAAGATAAGCGGAGCTGCTGTGAAGCTTTATTAGAGGTATATGAAAAACCCGAAAAAATACTCCCGTACTTGCGGAAACCCTGTAGCCATGTACTACAAGCTCCAAATGAAGAAGCTCGAAACACGCTCCACAATGTTCAGTGCTTACGAAGAATATGCAGAGGAAGATATCCCTGCGTAAAAGTAATAACCGGAAGGCATTTTGCCTTCCGGTTACATATCACCCTCAAAGCATCGCTAAGAACACATAGCAAAGCTCTTGCGGAGAGAAATCATTTTATGTTGCGATTAGTTCTTCTTGGGAACGAAGATGCTGATGACCAGAGCAATCACCACGATCCAAACCAGAACCAGAACAATAATCAGGATAACGCGGGTGCGCTTGCCAGACTGATTATCCTGAGTGGTGCTGGAGCTGTCACCGGCATTGTCGCCAGCGGCATCATCATCGGTGGTGGGTGCGGTGGGAGTGCTGGGAGCGGTGGGCATGGACTCGGTGGGTTCCTCTCTCTCACCGGGCTCGGAGTAAGTAATGACGCAGTTGTCGAAGGAGAACACGTCGATCCAAACTTCCTTACCTGTCTCGATGGTCAGGTCAGCAGTCTGAGTGGAGCCGCCGTCGTTGACGATAACGCCATCGCACCAGCTAGGAATTTCGATGGTGTACCACTCGCCGTCCTGAGTCATCAGCTCGCCGGGCCAAGCGGTGAACGCATTGGTGTTGTCAGCCATCTTCCAAGCCCAGAAGCAGGGATTGGTGCCCCAGCTCTCGGGGATACGGGCATGGACAGTGACGGTATCGCCAGTAGCGGCATCGGAATCACCGTCATCGCCGCTAACCTCGCCATCGGTGACGGTGATGTTCAGAGTAGCAGCACCGGTGCCGTTAGCCAGAGGATTCAGGTCCACAGTGAACTTCAGAACCGCAGCCTCGCTGACAGTCAGGTTCATGTCACCGGCAGAGCTGCCGTTAACCAGATCTACCGTCGCGCCGATAGCGGCAGCGCCGGAGCCAAGGTTGCAGGAATCGTCCCATGCGTCGTTGCCCGCGAACTTGAAGGTCATGTTAGTACCGGCGGGGCAGGAAAGGTCGATTTCATATACCAGCGTGCTGACCTCAGTCATATCGCCGGCAGCATCGCCGGGATTCCACTCGCCAACACCGGGGATGCCGGTGCCAACAATGGCAAGGCTGCTGGGAATCGCGAACTGGGCACCGGGGTCGGCCGCGTTGGCGTCACCGGAGCTGTCGCCACCGGCATTGCTGGAGCCGCCGGCATTGCTGCCGCCGGTGCTGCTGTCCACCTTAATGGTAGCAGCGCCGCCCTCGGTCAGGGGGTACAAATCCACAGTAATCGTCAGGGTGCAGGCCTCGGACACGGACACAGACATATCCCCGCTGCCGCCGCCGTTCTCCAACTCAGCGGTCTGACCGAACACGATGTTGGCAGAACCGAAGTTGAAAGCATCGTCCCAAGCGTCATTACCGGCAACCTTGAACTGGAAGCTGGTACCCGCAGGGCACTCAATTTCTTTGACGAAAACAGACTCGGAAACTTCTTCCATGTCACCGGCGGGGTCGGACGGATCCCACTCGGCAATACCGGGGATACCGGTACCAACGATGGCAAGGCTGTTCAGACCCTGAGGAGCGGCAAAAGCAGTCACAGACAGGATGCTGGCGCACATAATCAGAGCCAAAACAAGAGCGAACAGTTTTTTCATTACGTTATTTCCTCCCATTTTTTTGATAGGCGAAGCTATTATAACACACTCTTTCGGAAAGTGCTAGACATTTGTACAAAATTTGTCAAACTTTTTTTCAAAAATTTTTCATGCTCTCCATTTCGTTTCCCGACAATCTGTGATACATTATAATAAAAGAAACCGGGAGGTGCTTTATGCACATTGATTTCGCGCCGCTGGAGGGGCTGACCGACAGCATATACCGCCGTCTGCACCACGCCCATTTCCCCGGCGTAGACCGATACTATATGCCCTTTTTCTCCCCTACCGCGCATCAAACTCTGACGCATAAAGAAAACCGGGAGCTGCCCATGGCCTGCAGCGTTCCTTTCGCCGCTGTGCCCCAAGTCCTCACCAAGGATCCGGCAGGCTTTCTTTGGGCGGCGGAGCAATGCGCACAAAGGGGCTATACGCAGGTAAACTGGAACATCGGCTGTCCCTCCGGCACAGTGGTGGCAAAGGGCAAGGGCGCGGGGATGCTGGCAGATCCGGATGCGCTGGATTCCTTCTTAGACACTGTATGCGCCCGCTCTCCCCTGCCGGTATCGGTAAAGACCCGGGTGGGACTGGCGGACGGGGAAGGCTTCCCCGGGCTGCTTGAGATCTTCAACCGCTATCCCCTCCATGAGCTGATCATACACCCCAGAACCCGGAAGGACTTCTACTCCGGCCCGGTTCGCTACGAGCTTTTTCAGTACGCCGCGGAGCATTGTACTGTGCCGCTGTGCTACAACGGAGATCTCCGCTCTTTGGAGGACATCGCGTCTGTAAAGCAGCGTTATCCCCACCTCCATGCTGTGATGCTGGGCAGAGGACTGGTCGCAGACCCCGGTATGCTTTCCGGAGGAACACCTGTTCCTAAGCTGCGCCAGTTCCACGACGCGCTTTTGGAGGAATACATAGCAGCCTTTGGCGGCGCGAGAAACGCCATGCACCGGATGAAGGAGCATTGGCATTATTTTGCCCCCCGTTTTCCCCACTGTGAAAAGCTGCTTAAACGCTTGCGGAAAACCACGGACATTTCCGAGTACCGCGCCCTTACAGAGCAGATCTTTTCTTCCGGCGAATAAAAAACTGTCATTGGGCGGCACATCGCCCAATGACAGTGAGACTGTCAAAAAAGTGGTGTCATTCCGAGGGAGCGAAGCGACCGTGGGAATC
>CAZAOL010000144.1:0-3486 GCA_964486785.1 uncultured Oscillospiraceae bacterium | reverse complement strand
ACCATTATACCATAGAAATAGAAAAAGTCCAGATCCCTCTGGACTTTTTCGACAGACTGAGACCTGCCACCCGGCAGGTCTTTTTCATACAAAACGCAGAATAAAAAGGATTCCCTTAGTCGCTTGTAACAGCCAAAAGTTTATATCGCGCCAAAGCCTTCTCCTTGAGGAGAAGGTGCCCCGAAGGGGCGGATGTGGTGTGGGATCTTGCTTCCAAGATCCCATCGCCGGGAGGCGATAATTCCTGTAATCGTCTGCGGCAATGGTACTTTTTCTTCGCAAAAGTACCACCCCACATCAGTCAGCTTCGCTGACAGCTTCTCCCCAGGGAGAAGCCTTGGGTCTTCCTTTTTTCTCGGCGTTTAATTCATCCACCACAATGTCGGGGTAAGGATTGACGATGACTGTGCGGTAGGTGTGGTAGATCACCATACCGGGCTTGCCCAGCTTTTTCACCTGCCGTACCTGCGTGGCATCCACGGGGATATTCTGTCCCCCGGCGGCCTGAGAATAGTGGGCGGCAAGCTGCGCCGCCTGTGTCACCGTATCGTCCGGCGGAACCGTGCCCCCGCAGGAAATAATCACATGGCTGCCGTGCACCTTGGACGCGTGAAGCCAAAGATCGTCCTTTCGCGCCAGACGGAAGGTCAGCTCGTCATTTTGGTGATTGTTTCTGCCTACATAAATGGGATAGCCGTCGGTGGACTGGAAACGCATAGGCGGGAGCTTGCTTTGTTTTGCCCGGCGTTTTCCGTTGTCGGCCTTGATATAGCCCCCTTGAGAAAGCTCCTGCCGGATCTCCTCCAGCTCCTGCTCCGTCATGGCCCGGTCAAGCTCCTCCAGCACGCTTTGCAGATAGCTCAGCTCCTCCCGCCCCAGTGCAAGCTGCTTTGTCAGCTCCTTTTCGGCGGTCTTCATCCGGGCGTAATCCTTATAAAATTTCGCCGCGTTCTGCTGGGGAGAGAGCACCTCGGACAGAGGGATCTGGATGATCTTCATTTCCTCATCGTAAAAATCCTCCGCCTCCAAAACCTTCTGCCCCTTGGTGATGGCGTGAAGATTGGCGGTGACGATATCACCAAGCTGGCGCAGCCGCTCCCGGTCACGGGTGGCGGAAAGCTCTTTTTCCTGGATAGCCAGCTTTCTGGTCAGCCGCTGGCACAGATTGGTCACGGTCTTTCGCACCGACTGGCTTTTTTGCCGCACCGCGTCCTGCTGCCCCCGCCGGGCGTAAAACTGCTCCAAAAGGGCGGAGAAGCTGCCGGCCTGCGCCCAATCCCCATACTGGCGAATAGGGCAGAAGGCAAATTGCTTGCCGCTATAGCAGGGGGTGGGATGGGTAAGCTGCTCCCGAAAGAACAGCCACAGCTTTTCCGCTGTTGCCGGAATATCCAGGCCCTCTACACGCTCATCCACATCTCCGGCGGCGTAAAGTGCCGCCTCCCGGCACACCAGCGGAGAAAGGCCGCCCAGACAGTCCATGAGCCGCTGGGAAAGCACATCCGCCCCCGGTTGGGTCAATAGGTTTACATAACTTTCCTTGTCCGGCGTTAGTGGGTGAAATTTTTCCACCGGTTCGGGGGTTTGGTAGGTCAGTCCCGGCAGAGCCGGACGCTTTGCCTCGTCCAGTCCTATCCGCCGCAGACAGTCCATAATTCGACCGTCTTTGCCTACCAAATACAGATTGCAGGTGCGGCCCATCAGCTCTGCCACCAGCTTTTTCCGTACAGGGTCTCCCAGCTCGTCAATGCAGTCGAAGGTAAATACCGCCACCCGCTCCATGGGAAGCTGGGAGATCTCCGTCAGCCGCGCGCCGGACAGGTGCTTGCGCAGCAGCATACAGAACATGGGCGGCTCAGGCGGATTTTCCGGGCTTTCCTCCGTCAGGTAAAGCCGGGGGGCGGCGGGGTCTGCGGCAATCAGCAGCTTTGCCCTGCGTTCCCGCCCCTTCAGAGAAAGAAGCACCGTGCTGCGGCTGGGCTGATGGATTTTCTCCACCCGTGCCTCTCCCAGTGCCCGAAGCTCGTCCAGCACGAAGGATAAATAAAACGCGTCAAATGCCATACACAACCTCCTGTATGGGAATACAAAATTCTAAATGCAGAACCCCCGCGCTTGCGAGGGTAGCAATCACAATAAACTTGGTGGCGCGGCCGTAATACCCTCTCCCGGGGGCAATGTCATTAAGTTTAGGCTGTCATTGCGAGGAGCGAAGCGACGTGGCAATCCGTAATACCTTTTTTAACGGATTCTCACGCTTGCTGACGCAGGCTCAGAATGACAAGGGCTTTCTTAACTTAATGACATTGCCCTGAGAGGGGAGCTTTATTTATTTTAATGTATCGATAATGATTTGAAACAGCTCGTTGAGCCGTTGGGTCTGCCCGGAAAGGTACAGCGCGCCGAACAGGGTCTCCAATCCGGTGGCTCTGGCATACTCCGCGGGAGTCGCTCCCTTGGGCACGGCATGGACATGGGAATTTTTTCCCCGCCGGTAGTAAGCAAGCTCCTCCTCCGTCAGCTCCGGCAGAAGAAGCTGGGCGAATCGCGCCTGCGCCGGAGCTTTCACCATGGCTACCGTTTCCTGATGCAGCCGGTTCACGGTTTTGCCGCCCTTGACGCACAGGTAGCTGCGGCACAGCAGCTCATAGACCCCATCCCCAATATGGGCAAGTCCCAGATTGGAGATGGCATCGATGTCCCGTTTTTCCATATTCAGTCGGAAAAGATCTTCCACAGCTTTTCTCCTTTTTTCAATAAAATCTGGGCGCAAAGCCCGGTGAAAACCCCGGTGACGATGCTGCACAGCACCATCACAGGCAGATAGATCAGAAGTCCCGGCGTGCCGGTGAGCAACACCGCCACCGCCATTTGCCCGATGGAATGGGCGATCGCGCCCAACGCGCCCGCTACCCAAAGCTGGCGTTCCGTCAGGATGCGCTTTAGACCAACGGTCACAAGCACCGCCAAGCCACCTCCGGCAAGGGAATAGAAGACCGTGCTGAAATTTCCGGCAAACACCGCCCCGAGGAAGATCCGCGCCAGCAAAACCAGTGCCCCGTCCCGTCCCCGGAAGCGAAACACCGTAAACACGGTGACGATATTGGCAAGCCCCAGCTTGATCCCCGGCACCGGGACCAGTCCCGGGAGCTGTGCCTCCACCATAAAAATAGTCAGGGCGATGGTGCTGAGCATAGCAAGCACAGTAAGCCGTTTGATTTTCATGCCATCGCCTCCTTTGCCCTATGGTAACAGATTTGTGCCAAAAAGTAAATGGATATGATCTGCTTTGTTGCCAAAGATCCGTGACAACATACAATATCCCACGGAAAAATCGCAGTTTTTTTGCATTTCTGATACTTTACAAGGAGTTTTCTATATTGTATAATAATCCGTGCGGAAATATCGAATCCGCGGATCCTTATGTCTATATACCGCACAGCGGTAAGATTTGAAATGGAGGAAATCAACATGTCTGTTAAAGTT
>CAZAOL010000143.1:0-3559 GCA_964486785.1 uncultured Oscillospiraceae bacterium | reverse complement strand
TCGCCTCTTTCCGCAAAAAGAGAGGGGCTGAACCCCTCTCTTTCGTATAGTCTACGCTAGATTACTGGTATTATAGCACCCTTGTCCCGGTTTTGCAAGGGTTTTTTCAAAGAAAATGGCGGAAAAATTAAATATTTTTATCAAAACCCGACTGCCCCGCGCCGCCGAACCCTTGGCCCCCGCTTTTAAGAGGGGGCTGTCAGCGAAGCTGACTGGGGGAGTTCGGTTAAGATGTGCGTTCCTTGCTCCCCCCGGCTTTGCCTACGGCAAAGCCACCCCCCTCATAAATGCGGGGGGCGAGGATGCGGCGCAGTCGTATATACCCTCCCCCGGGGGGAGGGTGGTTTCCGAAGGAAACCGGGAGAGGAACGGCGATATGTTTTGGCTTTGGAGGAAGACTGTTATTGAGCGGAAATGTTTGGATTACTGCCCGCATTCCCCTTCCGCCCCCTTCGGGGGCACCTTCCCCCCGGGGGAAGGTATAGGTGCGAGGATGCTCCCCCCGGCTTTGCCTATGGCAAAGCCACCCCCCTCATAAATGCGGGGGGCGAGGATGCGGCGCAGTCATCCGCCTCTGGGGGGAAGGCATGGGGGCGAGGGTGATTCTCCTTTGAGCACGCAAGCCCGCAATGATATGACAACCTAAAAATCCGGGATATAGGACTGGCTGGCACTGGCGGAATCTTGGGTGAAGCCCTCCAGTCGGTTCAGCAGCATCCAGCTCAGCACCGCGTCGTATTCCTCGTCGGTGACGGCGCGGTTTAAGGGTGCGGGCAGTCCGGGCATGGGGGTATACTGCCGCATCAGGCTCACCAGCACCTGTCCGGGAGCGAAGCTCTCGCCCAGCCAGTCCAGCACCCGCAGGGAATTGTCCACATGGCCGGGAAGGATCAGGTGCCGGACGATAACGCCCCGCACAAGGCGGTCACCCTCGTAACAGACCGGGCCGGTCTGTGCCACCATTTCCCGGATGGCGGCGGTGGCAACGGCAAAATAATCCGGCGCGGCGGAAAGCCGGGCGGCAAGGGCACTGTCCGCGTATTTCAGATCCGGCAGCCAGATATCTACCGCGCCTGCCAGCCGGCGCACAGTCTCCTGCCGCTCATAGCCGCCGCAGTTATACACCACCGGCACGCTGAGCTTGGGGCTTAACGCCGGAAGGACGGTGGGAATAAAATGGGTGGGGGTGACCAAATCGATATTTTCCGCGCCCTGACTGATCAGCGTCTCCATAAGCTGCCGCAGTTCGGCACTGTCTACGGGCTGACCCACGGCATTGCCGCTGATGGCCCGGTTTTGGCAGTAGCCGCAGCCCAAGGTACAGCCGCCGAAAAAGATCGCGCCGCTGCGTCCGCCGGGGGACAGGACGGGCTCTTCCCATTGATGGAGCATGGCCTTTGCCACCAGCGCGCGGTCACCGCCGCCGCAAAAGCCGGTTTCTCCGGCGGTACGGTTCACGCCGCATTGCCGGGGGCAAAGCTGACAGTTTATATAGCTCAAGCACTCACATCCTTCCGCACAACCGCACTTTAAAACAAATAGTATGATGATACCAGCGATTGTACCAGTTTCTCGGAAAACTGTCAACGAAACGGGCTGAAATCAATTCAGGTTATTTTCAAAAGAGTTCGGCATTTTCACTAAAAATACGTGTATGATCGGAAAAATCGTGATTAGATATTTACAGAATTGTTTTTTTCTGTTATATTCACATTGAAAAGGTGTCAGCACGCTGTGCTGCAATGTTTTATTCAAATTCTTTAAGGAGATGACTTATATGCGGAAAATCTTCTCGAGGTCACTGGCGGTACTGCTGGTGGTTATTCTGTTGGTGTCCTTAGTGCCGGCTATCCCGGTCGAGGCGGCAACCTACCGTGCCGGCGGTCAGTCCGGCGCGTCCAGCTCTTACATGTCCGGTACATACTACACCAACTACACCCGCGTCCCCATCACCGGCGACAACCGGACGGACGTGGTGGCGATCGCGTTGAGCCAGTTGGGTTATCAGGAGGGCGGCTCCGCAGGCTCCTTCTCCGGTATGTATTCCGGCAGCTCCAACTACACGGAGTTCAACTACAATATCGGTAACCTATTTGGCACTTACAGCTATGCCTGGTGCGCCAGCTTCGTGACTTGGGCACTGTATCAGGGCCGCGCTACCAGTCAGGCTACCTATTCCTCCATGTGCCGGTATCACTCCGGATCTTCTACATACGTTTGGAAGGAAGTCAGCGTGCCTTACTGGGTTGATCAGTTGGTTTCCACCGGTTACTATAGGTATTCTAAATACATGGGCGGCTCTTATACCCCCCAGTACGGCGATTTGATTTTCTTCCGCAGCACCTCCACCGGCTCCAGAGTCCACGTGGGCATGGTGGTCTATGCCACCAGCAGCTATGTCTATACCGTGGAGGGCAACACCTCTGACTCCGCGGGCGTGGTTTCCAACGGCGGCGGCGTGTACTTCAAGAGCTACTCCCTGTCCTCCGCCGCTATCCATGGCTACGGCAAGCTGCCCTACAGCTCCAGCAATTCCAAGTATAAAGTCGACTACTCCGGCAGCAACCCCACCACGGGTCTGTATATCTCCAACACCGTGAAGTACATCTACGGCTCTGAGACGGACTCCAGCTATGACTATCTGATGTCCCGCTTCACTATGTTCGAGGTTACCGGCGTCTGCTCCAACGGCCGTCTGAAGGTTTATGCCAAGAACAGCTCCGGTAATTATGTCACCGGCTACGTGCTGAACAACTCCGACCGTGTTATCCAGATTTCCAATACCAGCGGCAGCTCGGCAAGCTCCGGCTCGTCCAGCTCGTCCAGCTCAAGCAGCTATACCTCAAGTTGTACATTCTACCCATCGTACTGTCAGATAAAGGCCACGGAGAGCGCGCCAATCTACTCACAGCCCAGCTCCCTGAGCAGCAACGGCAGTTCCCTGCTGGAAACCGCCAGCACCGGCACAACCTATACCGCCACCGGTATCTATATGAATACCAGCGGCTATGTATGGTATCGGGTGATTACCTCAAGCGGGTCAACGGGGTATGTCTATTCGTCATACATGTCGTATGTCAAGGATTATACCTCGGATATAAAACTATCCAGCGCGTCCTACCCAAGCGGTCACGTGATGGGTAACTCATGGTCGCTGACCGGTACCATAAGCTCCAGCTACAACTATCTGACCTCGGCGGCGGCGTATGTATACAGCGGATCGTCCATATCCGGCTCCAGCGTCATTGGCTGCAGCGATACCGTAAACGGCTACTCCTATAATCTGTACGGAAGTACCATCGATAACGGAACCACCTTCGGCAAGCTGACTGTAGGCACCTATACCTACGCAATCTTTGCCTCCTATAAGAACTATCACCATTCTACCGACACCTCACTTACCTACAACACCGGTACGGTGACGCTGATGAGTCAGACCTTTGCCACGGTGGCATCCGCGGCAAGTCAGGCATCCTGCAGCCACTCCTATACCGTTACGGAGGAGGTTGAGGCAACCTGTACCACTCAGGGTAAGGTCACAAAGGTCTGCTCCAAGTGC
>CAZAOL010000142.1:0-3560 GCA_964486785.1 uncultured Oscillospiraceae bacterium | reverse complement strand
GGTAAGCATCAGCCATATCAGCCAGCAGACCATTCCACCGGTGCACAGGCACAGGCACGTCAAAGAATTGGGCAGAGCGGAAAACACCAGATAAGAAAGCGCGCCCGCGGCCAATCCAATCCACCGTCCGCAGCGATCCGCGATGCCGCTGAAGCCCCCGGCAAAGCACAGTCCCACTACCATAATCTGAGTATCCGGCGCGGCGGCGAAATCACTGCCAATCAGCTTGGATACCAGCCAGCAGCCAAAGCCGGACAGAACGTAGCCCGCGATAACCGGCCAGGCATTGCCCAAGTGCGCGCCGCAGGCAAAGAAGCCCAGCATACAGAAAACCGCGCCAAAGGTGATGCTGTTAAAGGTTGCTCCAATCAAATCGTAGTAAGCGAGGACGAACAGTCCGAAAACGCCGGCACTCATAAGCGCGCCTGCGTTGCCGTAGGCCGCCAGCATATCCTTTTTACCGGGAGCTTTCACCAGTGCCCAGTATTCCTTGGCATTGAAATCCATAAAAAAGCCCGCTACCACCATGATGCTGAACAGCAGACCGCAGAAAACCTCGGTAATCCCCCTGCTGGCAATGTCCAATGTATTGGCGTTGGCGGTGGGCAGAGCAATGCCCGGTGCTGTGTACAGCACCGCCAGCACCAGCATGGACAGCACCCCAACCCCAACCAAACCGTGGTAGGGCGTGTCCTGATTCTCCAGCGGGAGCATACACAGAAGGAAGCCCATGACACCTCCCACAATCAGTGCCAAAAAAACGCCCACAAAGGTCAGACCCACCTGATCTGAGGGATAGCGAAGCATCAGCTCAGAAATCAGCGGCGCAACGGCGGTAGAAAGCAGAAGCGTGTCCGCCCGTTGGGACAGGGGCAGCTTTTTCAGCAGGCAATACAGCGCAGCCCCCATTGCCATGGGCCAAACATTCAGCACATTCACGCCCCAGCCACTGAAGCCCACCGCAAGGAAGAATATTGTCGCGCTCTTTCCCGTAAGCCTTGCCTCCGGCAGGCTGTACAGTGCCAGTGCCAGCGCGGCAATCAGGCCCATATTCAGCAAGGTGGCACTGTAGCCGCCCAAAGCAAAGAGATTGGTGGGGAAGGGACAGGGCTGGCTGATAATCTTCCACAGCCCCGTAAACATGGAAGCGCGGTCGCGCACAGCTACCGCGGCCAGCAGAAACATGGCCGCGCAGAAGGCGAACAGCAGCTTCAAAAACCGGTCATGAGGGATAGAACGCAGCTTTTTCATAGAACATTCCTCGCATCGTCTAGTCTGGATAACATTATAACACGGATTTTAGAAATTGCCATAGAAAATACAGAAAATCACAGTCAGAACGCGCAATGTCATTAAGTTAAAATGTCATTGCGAGGAGGCCCCTTGCGGGCCGACGTGGCAATCCGTTCTCCTAAATGTTCCGGTTTTATCTGTAACTCCACGGAAAATCAAACAATTTGAGAACGGATTCCTCGGCGCGCCGCGCTTGCTCGGAATGACATACTACTTTATCGATACGCTGAGGGCGGTGCTCACGCACCGCCCTTGAATTTATACCGTTTCCTCCACTTTTTTCCTTCTGTGGCAGGCGAACCATACGCCATAAAAGCCGCTGATATACAGCAAAAACAGCACCACCACGCCAATGGGGTACAGCACCGGGCTTCCGCCCACCAGAGAATAGAGAATCTCGTAGGGTGTGCCGTCGCCCCGCATCAGGAACATATAGTTGTAGTCCAGCAGCACATTGGCAACATAGGCGGCCACACAAAAGCCGGACAAAATTCCGAAGGTGATAGGCATATTCCGCTTTTCCATGCTGCCCTGTCCGGAAATCATGATGTACAAAGAGCAGAAGCCGGAGATTCCGTGGGTCAGGGCGGACACCACATTGTCAAACCCCAGCACCGGATAGGCGGCATAATTGTTGCCCGCGCCGTAGGTGCCCAGCACCGCCCCCAGAACGCCGAAAATGCACACCATATCCAGCGATGCCTGCCGCAGCCGGCCTTTTCCGAAGGCGGCTACGGGAATGGTGATAAGCTGGATGCTGCACAAAAACAGGGGCAGCTCATACAGCCAGTTCAAAGGGTCACTGCCCCGAATACAGATCAGTACAATTTTAAAAAGCTCCAGCGTGTCAATGGCGATGGCGGCGGTAATCAGCACCTTATCCCTGCCTTGGGATAAACGCCGCCGGCGCAGCCCAAGAAAAACTGCCATACCAATCATAACAGCCATCACGCAGGAAACAAAGGTCAGATGCTGCCATGACAGATACCCCTCCGGTTCCCGGGCATAGCCGCCAAAGCCAAAAAATTCAGCCATGCAAAAAACGCCTCTTTTCGACAAATAGTTACAATATGGTAACATAGTTTCCTCAAAAAATCAATCCTCATTTAAGCATCCAACGGGTTTTCTCCGTTTTTTCCGTATGACTTCTCGGTTTTTCGGGAAAGCTACCCCATATGCAATGTCGTTACGTTTAGACTGTCATTGCGAGCACCGAAGGTGCGTGGCAATCCGTAATACCCTTTCAGAGCGGATTCTCACGCCTGCTGACGCAGGCTCAGAATGACAAGGGGTTTCCACATTGCCCCATATGGAGGTGGTTTTACGGCATTATCGCTTTGGCGGACACTCATTTGCTATTTGGTGCTGATCATCAGCGTGCGGCTCATGGGTAAGCGGCAGGTGGGTCAGATGGAGCCTTCAGAATTTGTGGTGACCATGCTGATGGCAGACATTGCCACCATACCCGTAGCCAACCCGGAAACCTCCATCCTGACAGGCGTTTTTCCCATCGCGCTGGTTGTATTGGCGGAGCTGCTGTTTTCCTTGCTTTCCTCCTGCTCGATTCGGGTGCGCTGGCTGCTGTGCGGCAAACCGATCATCCTGATTGAAAACGGACACATCCTCCAGCGAAATCTCCGCCGCACCCGCATCACGCCCGACGAACTGACCGGACATCTGCGGCTGAAGGATGTGCTGGATATTTCCACGGTGCAGTTTGCCATCTTAGAAACCAACGGCTCGCTGTCGGTCTTCCTTTACCCGGCACACCAGCCCCTCACGCCACAGCAAAGCAAGATTGCCACCAAGAAGCAGTATCTGCCGGTATCCATTATAGAGGATGGGGTGCTGCTGAAGCAGAACCTGAAGCTGGTAAAGAAGGACTGCGGCTGGGTGGATCGGGTGCTGAAAAGCCACAACGCCACCGTCGCGGATACCTTTCTGCTGACGGTGGATGCGGGCGACCGCATTTTGTGGCTGCCCAAGGAATACTAGCCGCACCTTTTTTTGCCTTCGGAATAACATGGAATGTACGGCGAAGGCCGATACAAATTTCTTTCGGAGGTAACGGATATGTGTAACAATGCTTGGGGCGGTAATAGCTGCTGGTGGATCATCATCCTGATCCTGTTGTTCTCCTGCTGCGGCAACGGCAATTCTCTGGGCTGCGGCTGCGACAACAATAACAACTGCGGCTGCTGCTAAAAGAAACGAAGGGGCTGTAAAAAAAGTCCCTAAGCAAAAGCAGGCTGCGCCGGAAGGAGCAG
>CAZAOL010000141.1:0-3589 GCA_964486785.1 uncultured Oscillospiraceae bacterium | reverse complement strand
ATTCCCACGGTCGCTTCGCTCCCTCGGAATGACACCACTTTTTTGACAGTCTCAGGGTGCGTTGCAAATCTCATTTTGCAACGCACCCATTGTTCATTGTGGGGGATACTCCTGCACATCCAGATCCCGGTAGGGATACATCCGCTCCCAGCCGTTTTCTGTCTTTTTTACGCTGGAGCGGTGCTTGGACAGCAGCCGAACAATGTCATAGACATCTATCCAGATCTCGCTGTCGCACTCTTTTTGGCTTTCGTCAAACACCAGCTCCATGCCAAAGTGCAGATGCACGGTTTCGATGTTGTCCACATCCTCCTTGTCGGAGTAGCCGGAGCGTCCCATGAAGCCGATCAAATCTCCCGCCTGTACCACATCCCCCACCGACAGTCCGTCGGCAAAGGGATGCCCTTTTTTTAGATGGGCATAGTAATAGTAGCGTTTAGAATCGAAGGAGCGGATGCCGATTCGCCAGCCACCGTACCGATTCCAGCCCATCGCTTCGATAACACCGCCCTCCACAGCCACGATTGGCGTGCCTAAGCCGCCCATCAGGTCATTTCCCAAATGCTTTCGGGCAAAGCCAAAGGATCTGCTCACGCCGAAGTCCGCGCAATGGCTGTAGCCGTATCCGGCGGCAACGGGAGAAAACGCCTTCAGCCCGTAGGTGGGCTGCCAAACCCCGTCCACCTCGATGGCATAGCTGCCCAGCAAACCGCCCAAAGCGGCAGTATAGGCTTCATGGTAGTAATCAAACAGCTTCCCGTTCTCTCCCACCAGCTCCCGGGGACTTTTTTGCCCCTGCAGCTCCTGAAAGGCTTTTTTCACCGAGGAAAGGGAGCATTTTCCTCCTGTCCGGCAGGCCGCGACTGCCAGAATATCGATCCACGAGATATGCTGCTCCTTGTCAAAGCTCTCCACATCCCGTGCCATGGCATATTCCAGCGACTCATAGGGCACATCGAAATCCACCCACCGAATGGGCTGGGCTCTTACCGGAATCACCAGTGCCGCCAGCAAAACGAAAATCAAAAAACGCCGCAGCATATCCATCACCTCTGGGTTAGGATACGCCGTGACGTTTTTTTCAATCATGTAAAATCCTGCTTAAATCAAATCCTTTTGAATCCCATCTACGATCCGGTATACCTCCTCTTGGGAAGAAATGCCGGAGATTTGCGCCTTATAATAGCTGCTGTGGGACACACCCCGCAGATACCACGCCAGATGCTTTCGGGCTTCCAGACAGGCGATATGCTCGCCCTTGTCCGCCATGGCAAGCCGGAACTGCTCCAAGGCGACCTCCATGCGTTCTTTCAAGGGTGGACGCTGGGGAATGGGGCTGCCCTCCATGGCAGCGGCGGTCTGAGCAAAGATCCACGGGTCACCGAAGGTGGCTCTGCCGATCATGATCCCGTCCGCCCCGGTGCGCTTTAAGCATTTCATTGCGCTGTCCGCATCTACAATGTCCCCGTTGGCAATCACAGGAATGGATAGCTGCCGCTTTACCTTGGTGATGGTGTCCCAGTCCGCTACGCCGGTGTAAAGCATACTGCGGGTACGCCCGTGCACCGTAAGCATTGCCGCGCCGCAGTCCTCCATCCGCTTGGAAAAATCCAAAACATTGATATTTCCCTTGTCCCAGCCCAGGCGGCACTTCACCGTCACCGGTACATCCACCGCATCGCAGACCGCTTTCACGATTTCTCCTGCCAGCTCCGGTGTTCGCATCAGGCCGCAGCCGTCCCCGGAATTGGCGATTTTCGGCATGGGACAGCCCATGTTGATGTCGATAAAATCGCAGCCGGAGATCTCCAGTGCCAGCACCGCTCCCTGTGCCATGATCTGCGGGTCGTTGCCAAAAATCTGCGCGCCGCAGACGCTGCCTTCATTTTTTTTCAGCAGCGCGGCACTTTTCTTGTCCTTATATACCAGTGCCCGGCTGGATACCATCTCCGTCACCGTCAGCCCCGCTCCAAGCCGGGCGCAGACTGTGCGAAAGGCCCAGTCCGTCACTCCCGCCATAGGGCCAAGAGCAAGGGGCAGCGAAACCTCTATATCCCCGATTTTCATCGCATTTTCTCTCTTTCATGGGATTTTTTGAATCATGATACCACAGCTTCTGATAAAGCGCAAGTCAAAGCAGTGCCGTAAGAAGCCACATGAGTCCGGTGACTGCCGCGCCACCTGCCGCCCACACCGGGCCGTAGGCATATAGCCGCCGTTTGTTTTTCGCAGACCCACGGATGGATTTCTGCGCCTCCTTCAGCAGCAGCTCGTCCGTCACGCCTTGGGCAATTGCTTCATCCTTCAATATAAAAATCGCCTGCTCAAAGAGCTTGGGGTCCGGACTTTGTACCACAATGACCTGTCGGGAAGTGCCCTTTACCATTCACATCGCCTCCTACGCCCAGTATCCCCCGATGGAAAAACTTTCATACCATGAATCAATCGCCTAAATCCTTCGGGCGGTTATACCGTCCCTTTGGCTGCCATTGAGGCAGGGGCAGCCGCTGCATCGCTCCGAAGATCCGCTCCTTCAAATCCGGATAGGTACGGCTTAAATCGAACACAAGCTGCTTGATTTCCTCCCGCTTTGTGGTCTTATCCACCGGACAGCGGTTGGTGATCACAGGCAGCTTTTCCCGGGCGGCGAAATTGTCCACCGTTCTTTCGTGGATGTAGAGCATGGGGCGGATCTGGGTAATTCCCGTGCGGTCCAGCTCCGTTACCGGCTGAAAACAGCTAATCCGTCCTTCATAGATTAAGGACATCACAAAGGTCTCTACCGCGTCATCGTAATGATGACCCAACGCCAGCTTGTTGAAGCCCTGCTCCAAAATCGCCTGATTCAGTGCGCCCCGGCGCATTTTCGCGCACATGGAGCAGGGGTTTTTCTCCTTGCGGTGGTCGAAGATAATCGGCCCGATCTCCGTCTTAATAATATGATAGGGCACACCCAGCTCCTGACACAGGGTTTCCACGGGGCTGTAGTCCATTCCCAGTCCCATGTCCACGGTGATTGCCGCCAGCTCAAAGGGCTTGTTGAAATATTCCTTCAGCCCCGCCAGCAGCACCAGCAGCACCAGCGAATCCTTTCCGCCGGATACGCCTACCGCGATCCGGTCGCCGGTTGTGATCATATCGTAATCGTCTACGCAACGGCGGACAAGACCCATCAGCTTTTGCATAAAAAAACCTCCAAAAACAGAGAAAATAGAAAGTGAGCATTTAAGAGCATTTGAGAGTATTTAAGAGAATTTGAAAGCACATCCGTGATTTCATAAATTTTTATAAAATTGTTGTTGACATTTGAATTTTGGTATGGTATAAAAATCAAGCGTCTTGGAGACATTGTACTCCCTGCGCCTGAATTTGTCAAAATATTTTAACCTATCGGAGGAACGCATATGTCCACTACACTCGTCAAGAAGGAGACCCTGCAGCGCAAGTGGTATGTCATCGACGCTGCCGGTAAGCCCCTGGGCCGTACTGCTGTCACCGTCGCCAACCTGCTGCGTGGCAAGCATAAGGTCGATTTCACCCCCAACGTTGACTGCGGCGATTTCGTTATCGTCATCAACACCGACAAGGC